>NZ_JACCQB010000037.1:0-74815 GCF_015712265.1 Burkholderia sp. 9777_1386
CGATCGGTGCGTCGGGCTGCCGGATCCTGGTGACGCTGCTGCACGAGATGGTCAAGCGCGATGCGAAGCGCGGGCTGGCGTCGCTGTGCATCGGCGGCGGGATGGGCGTCGCGCTCGCGGTCGAGCGTCCGTAACCGGCCGTTCGTCACCGGCGTACCGAATCCGTGCGCCGGCCGATTGCGGCTTCGGCCGGCGTCACGTGAAGTCAGAGGGGGCCTCCGGCAGCTCTCGAAACCAAAAAATGGAGTGAGATTTATGTCTCAGCGAATTGCGTACGTAACGGGCGGGATGGGCGGCATCGGCACCAGCATCTGCCAGCGTCTGTCGAAAGACGGCTTCAAGGTGGTCGCAGGTTGTGGCCCGAACTCGCCGCGCCGGGTGAAATGGCTCGAGGACCAGAAGGCGCTCGGGTACGACTTCATCGCGTCGGAAGGCAACGTCGGCGACTGGGACTCGACCAAGGAAGCGTTCGACAAGGTCAAGGCCGAAGTCGGCGAGATCGACGTGCTGGTCAACAACGCGGGCATCACGCGCGACGTCGTGTTCCGCAAGATGACGCATGAAGACTGGACCGCCGTGATCGACACCAACCTGACGAGCCTGTTCAACGTCACGAAGCAGGTGATCGACGGGATGGTCGAACGTGGCTGGGGCCGCATCATCAACATTTCGTCGGTGAACGGCCAGAAGGGGCAATTCGGCCAGACGAACTACTCGACCGCGAAGGCCGGCATTCACGGCTTCACGATGTCGCTCGCGCAGGAAGTCGCGACGAAGGGCGTGACGGTCAACACCGTGTCGCCGGGCTACATCGGCACCGACATGGTGAAGGCGATCCGCCCCGACGTGCTCGAGAAGATCGTTGCGACGATCCCGGTGCGGCGTCTCGGCGGCCCCGAGGAAATCGGCTCGATCGTCGCGTGGCTCGCGTCGAACGATTCCGGCTTCGCGACGGGCGCCGACTTCTCGCTGAACGGCGGCCTGCACATGGGCTGAGCGTCCTGGCTGCGCGGGCCGGGTGGCCGCGCAGCCGGGCGTTTTCCGAAGGCCCCCGCCTCCCGGATTCGGGCGGCGGGGATTCGTCACTTGCGCTACGCTGCACTCAAAGGCGTTACATGACTACTACAAAGAAGACGGCCGAACGGCTCATCAAGAAGTACCCGAACCGCCGGCTCTACGATACCGAGACAAGCACGTACATTACGCTGACCGACGTGAAGCAGCTCGTGCTCGAGCAGGAGGATTTCAAGGTCGTCGATGCGAAATCCAACGAAGACCTGACGCGCAGCATTCTCCTGCAGATCATCCTCGAAGAGGAAAGCGGTGGCGTGCCGATGTTCTCGTCGTCGATGCTGTCGCAGATCATCCGTTTCTACGGTCATGCGATGCAGGGCATGATGGGCACGTACCTGGAAAAGAACATCCAGGCATTCATCGACATCCAGAACAAGCTCGCGGATCAATCGAAGAACCTCTACGAAGGTAACGCGATGAATCCGGAAGTCTGGTCGCAGTTCATGAACATGCAGGCGCCGATGATGCAAGGGATGATGACGAGCTACATCGAGCAGTCGAAGAACATGTTCGTGCAGATGCAGGAACAGATGCAGAACCAGGCGAAGTCGATGTTCAGCACGTTCCCGTTCAAGCAGCCGGGCGCATCGGAGCCCGAAAAGAAGTAACGGTTTCGCGGCAGGCCGGCCGCTCGCGGTCGTGCATTCGGGCACGACGATGCGCGGCTGCCGCCTGCGGAAAAAATCGCCGACGGTCGTCCAGGATCGTCGGCATCGAATGCCCGTGCTTCGTCTGCGCGGGCATCGCCGTTGTCCAGTCGATCGAGATCCAGTCCATACGAACGAAAGCCGGGACGCGCCGCGCCTGATGGTGTGGGCTCGTGCTCGCCTGTCGTACCATAAGCGGCGCTGCACGGCGAGGCGCGAAACGCGCGAGCGGTTCCCGCGCACGGCGAGCGGTACGATGCCGCGCCGATGCGGGGCGGGCGACACTCGCGCCGTTGTCCGCGAGGTCGGCGCTTCGTCCGATGACGAGCGACGGCGTGCCGCTCAATGGCTTTCTGCCCGGCGTCGCAGGCGTGTATGCGGTGGTTGCGCACCCCGGCGTGATTCTGACGCCGTGGCTCGGTCGCTTGGCGGCGAAGGCGACCATGGAAGCGTGATCCGGCCGGCGATCGAGCCGAGCGACGCCGCTCTGTCGATGTGGCGCAAGCAGCGGCAGGGTACGCGGATCGCCGCTATACTCGCCATCCTTGCATTCATGAAAGGATGCTTCGTATGCGCCCTCGCGTCAGTGTGTTTCTCGCGCTCAGTCTCGATGGATTCATCGCCGGCGACAATGGCGATCTGTCATGGCTGGAGCCGTTTTCATCGGATTCGCCGGATGACACCGGTTACACGGCGCTCATGAACGACATCGACGTGATCGTGATGGGGCGCAATACGTACGACACGGTGATCAACTTCGACCCGTGGCCGTATGCCGGCAAGCGGATGGTCGTCATGACGCGCCGCGAACTGGCGTCGCGCCACGGCGAAGAACCGTTCGACGGCACGCTTGCGGCGCTGCTCGAGCGGCTGGCGGAGCAAGGCCATCGTCACGTTTATCTGGACGGCGGCTTGACTGTGCGAGAAGGCCTCAAGGCCGGCGTCGTCGATCGCATCACGCTGAGCTGGGTGCCGATCGTGCTCGGCACGGGGATTCCGCTGTTCGGTGCTGACCTGCCGCAAACGGTGCTGCGGCTCGACGATACGAAGCGGTTGCCGAGCGGGCTGATGCAGGCCATGTATGTGCCCGTCACGCAGGAGTGACGCGTATGGCGGTGACGCAGCGCCGCGGCCGGCGTTGCATGCGCGTTGGCTTTGACTGGCGTGACGCGTTTCGTCGTGACTCAGTGCGCCGGGCCGAAATCCTGATCGTCGTCCGACGGCGGCAGGTCGAGCACGAGCTTGACGGCGCTGTAGTTGGCCTTCAGCGAGAACACGCGGCCGATCACCAGAAACGTCTGCCGGGAGTTTTCGAGTTCGACGAAGTCGCCCGGTTGCGGGACATGGGCGCCCTGATCGTAGGAAAAGCTGGTACTGGTCTGTTCGCCGATGGCTTCTGCGGCGTGTTCGGTGAATTCGATCGTGAGGTGGGTAGTCATGCGAGCCCCGTTGGGTCGATTGAAGAGAGCGGATGCCGCGATTTTCGCATAGCGGCTTCGCGAGTCCATGCCGATTCTCGTGCGATGGGCTTGACCGACCGCGTGGCATGTCTTCCCAGACCGCCGGCCGCCGGCGACAGAGCGTTACTTCCCGATGCCGCTCGCGTTTTTCCTGCAGAAGCGCCGAGTCACCCATCCTTTTATTTGGGCCCAGTATTCCTTTCCCAGCAGCGCGACGGCGGCCACGAACACGATCTCGCCGATCACGACCAGCGCCGGGATCACGAACGCCTTGTTCGGGATGGACGTAAACGGAAGGATCGGCACCGCGATCCAGTACAACAGCACGACGCCCAGTAGGGCCAGGCCGGTTTTCTTTCTGATGTTCGATTTCGATTGGGGCATCGCATGTCCTTCTGACGGGGATCGAGCAGGGTTTGTTTGCGCGGGCGTTGCGCGACCGGAAGTCCCGCCGGGCGGTCATCTCGCTGCTGGCAGATGCTTCGGTTCGCTGCGCGAAAATTAATAAACGGAGTAGTTCGTCGCATTATGAGGCGCGATGCCGCGCGGCGTCAATCTCGATCGCCGGACGAGCGGAAACATGCGCGTCCGACGCACAGGAGTCGGGACGGGAGCGGCAAGCTTGGCCAGGAAGGCGGCGCGGCGGCATACCGTTGTCGCGGGCTGCCGGCGTACATCGGGTGTGGCTCGGTATGGACCGTTCTCGGGCGGCGCAACGAAAAACCGCACCTTGGCCCTGTTTTTTCTGCAGCGCAGCTTCGAAACCGCATGGCGATACCCGTTGCCGAGCAGAAGGCGCCCGCATGTGTCGATCGCACCGCCCGGCACCGCCGATGTGGCGCTTCAGCCAATCCGGCACGCGACGATCCTTCCCGGTCGCTCATTTTGCCTCGCCACCCCTAAATCCCTGTAAACTCACGCTTTTGCTGCCACGCCCCCACACTCCAGATGTCCCAATCCCCCAAAGTAGGGTTCGTATCCCTCGGCTGCCCGAAAGCGCTCGTCGATTCCGAACAAATCATCACGCAACTGCGCGCCGAAGGTTATGAAATCTCCGGCACCTACGACGGCGCCGACCTCGTCGTCGTGAACACCTGCGGCTTCATCGACGAAGCCGTGCAGGAAAGCCTCGACGCGATCGGCGAAGCGCTGACCGAGAACGGCAAGGTGATCGTCACCGGCTGCCTCGGCGCGAAGTCGAGCGCGAGCGGCTCGAACCTGATCGAGGAAGTCCACCCGAAGGTGCTCGCGGTCACCGGCCCGCACGCGGTGGGCGAAGTGATGCAGGCCGTGCATTCGCACCTGCCGAAGCCGCACGATCCGTTCGTCGACCTCGTCCCTGCGGCCGGCATCAAGCTCACGCCGCGTCACTACGCATACCTGAAGATCTCCGAAGGCTGCAATCACCGTTGCACGTTCTGCATCATCCCGTCGATGCGCGGCGACCTCGTGTCGCGCCCGGTCGCCGAAGTGATGCTGGAAGCCGAGAACCTGTTCAAGTCGGGCGTGAAGGAACTGCTCGTGATCTCGCAGGACACGAGCGCGTACGGCGTCGACGTGAAGTACCGCACGGGCTTCTGGAACGGCAAGCCGATCAAGACGCGCATGACCGACCTGGTCGCCGCGCTCGGCGAACTCGCCGCGCAGTACGGTGCGTGGGTGCGTCTGCACTACGTGTATCCGTATCCGAGCGTCGACGAAGTGATTCCGCTGATGGCGGAAGGTCCGTTCAAGGGCCACGTACTGCCGTATCTCGACGTGCCGTTCCAGCACGCGCACCCCGAAGTGCTGAAGCGCATGAAGCGTCCCGCGAACGCGGAGAAGGTGCTCGAGCGCGTGCAGAAATGGCGCGAGATCTGCCCGGACCTGACGATCCGCAGCACGTTCATCGCGGGTTTCCCCGGCGAGACGGAAGAACAGTTCGAGACGCTGCTCGACTTCGTCCGCGAAGCGGAACTCGATCGCGTCGGCTGTTTCGCGTATTCGCCGGTCGAAGGCGCGACCGCGAACGACCTGGACGGCGCGCTGCCGGACGAGGTTCGCGAGGAACGCCGTGCACGCTTCATGGAAGTCGCCGAGGAAGTGTCGGCGAACCGCATGCAGCGCAAGGTCGGCAAGACGCTCAAGGTGCTGATCGACGAAGTCGGCGAGGAAGGCGGCATCGGCCGTACGGCAGCCGATGCGCCGGAGATCGACGGTGTCGTCTACGTCGAGCCGGCGGCGAAGGCATCGAAGCGCTACAAGGTCGGCGATTTCGTGTCCGTGAAGATCACGGGCGCCGACGGCCACGATCTGTGGGGCGAGGTGTAAGCGATGGCCGCGGTATTTCCGGAGATCCTCGCGCTCGGCGAGGCGATGATCGAATTCAACCAGTCGCAGCCGGGACGCCCTGAATTCCTGCAGGGCTTCGGCGGCGACACGTCGAACTTCTGCATCGCGGCGGCGCGCCAGGGTGCATCGACGGGCTTCGTGTCGGCGATCGGCGACGATCCGTTCGGCCGCCTGCTCGCCGACATGTGGGCGTCGGAGCAGGTCGACACGACGTACGTGCGAATCGACCGCGCGGCACCGACCGGCGTGTATTTCGTCACGCACGGCGCCGACGGCCACCAGTTCGACTATCTGCGCGCGGGATCGGCTGCGAGCCGCTATGCGACAGGCGACTTGCCGCTCGACGCGCTGGCGGCCGCGAAGGCCGTGCACCTGTCGGGGATCAGTCTTGCGATCAGCACGGCCGCGTGCGATGCGGCGTTCGCGGCGATCGACCATGCGCGTCGCCACGGCGCGAAGGTCAGCTTCGACACGAACCTGCGCCTGAAGCTGTGGCCGCTGCCGCGCGCTCGCGCGGTGATGCGCGAGGCGCTGCGCCAGACCGACATCTGTCTGCCGAGCTGGGACGACGTCACGGCGCTCACGGGCGCGAACGATCGCGACGCGATCGTCGACGCGATGCTCGAACACGGGCCGCAGGTCGTCGCGCTGAAACTCGGCAAGGAAGGCGCGTATGTCGCGACGCCGAACGAGCGGCGCGTCGTGCCGGGCTTCGCGGTCGAGGCCGTCGACGCGACCGGTGCGGGCGACTGCTTCGGCGGCGCATTCGTCGCGCGGATCGTCGCGGGCGACGATCCGTTCGCGGCCGCGCGTTATGCGAACGCGGCGGCGGCGCTGTCGACGACCGGTTACGGCGCGGTCGCGCCGATTCCGCGTCGCGATGCGGTGGAACGCCTGATGCAGGGCTGACGCGACACGCGCAGGCCGGCGCATTCGCCGCGCAGGCTTGCGCGGTCACGCAGGAACCGGGTTTCGACCCGGTGCCGTCCGCGATGTCGGGCGAATCTGAAGCAAGGAGCAACACAACGTGGGTCGATATTCGGAATGGCAACGGGCGCTCGTCGCCGGCGCGCTGGTCGCAGGTATCGCGATGCCGGGGAGCGTCGCCGCGCAGGCAGTCGCGCCGGGCGTGCAGCAGGATGAACCGGCGCCGGCGCGGCCGCTGAAACCGAATCCCGAGTTCGCCCGCCTGCCGCGCTACGAAGGCACGCTCGGCGACCGGCCGATCGTCGTGCATCTCGGCCCGAAGACGGACGAGGAAGGCGTGCACGGCGAATATCAGTTCGCCGACACGGGCGAGGTCGTGCTGCTCGCGGGCGACCGCGACGGCGATACGCTGGAGATCGAGGAATCGAACGACGGCACCAACATCACCGGCGTGTGGATCGGCCGCTTCGACGCGACGGGCGACCTGAAGGCCGACCGGATGAACTCGGACGAATCGGACCCGCAGCCGGTCGTGCTGCGCCTGGCGCCGGGCAAGCGCGCGGCGCTGCAGGTGCGCGACGGTCGCGTGCACGAAATCGAGACGGTAGGCGGCGTCGTCAACCTGCGTACCGACGACTGAGCACGCGCTGGCTCGGTGTGCGCGGCGCGCATTGTACCGGGCCAAGCGCGCCGATTTTGGCTACTCTAACGACATATTCCGCAACCGAACGGCCTCGTGCCCGGCTCCCCGTCATGACTGCATCCACTCCCAAGCGCGCGCTGCAAACCCGCATCGTTCAACCCGACGACGTCATTCCGGAAGGCTTCCGTTCGTTCGTGCCGCCGGTTGCGCGCGCGTCGACGGTCGTGTTCCCCGATCTCGCGACGATGCGCGCGCTGGTCTGGCACAACGACAACCAGTGGCGCTACGGGCTGCACGCGACGCCGACGTCGCTCGCGCTCGCGCAGCGGCTCGCCGAGATCGAGGGCGGCACGCACGCGCTGCTGCAGCCGTCGGGCCTCGCGGCGATCATGAACGTCTACT
This sequence comes from Burkholderia sp. 9777_1386, assembly GCF_015712265.1. NCBI lineage: Bacteria > Pseudomonadati > Pseudomonadota > Betaproteobacteria > Burkholderiales > Burkholderiaceae > Burkholderia > Burkholderia sp. 9777_1386. The sequence goes on from NZ_JACCQB010000037.1 coordinate 7,485, forward strand.
TCGGGATCGTGAAAGCGGGCGACGACGTGCTGATTCCGCATAACGTGTACGGCCCGAACGCCGATTTCGGCAACTGGCTCGCGAAGGACTTCGGCATCACCGCGCGCTTCTACGATCCGCTGATCGGCGCCGGCATTGCCGAGCTGGTCCAGCCGAACACGCGGCTGATCTGGATCGAGGCGCCCGGCTCGGTGACGATGGAAGTGCCCGACGTGCAGGCGATCACGGCGGCCGCGCAGGCGCGCGGCATCGTCACCGCGATCGACAACACCTTTTCGGCGGGCCTCGCGTTCAAGCCGTTCGAGCACGGCGTGGACATTTCGGTGCAGGCGCTGACCAAGTACCAGTCGGGCGGCAGCGACGTGCTGATGGGGGCGACGATCACCGCGAACGCGGAGCTGCATGCGAAGCTGAAGCTCGCACGGATGCGCTGCGGGATCGGCGTGTCGGTCGACGATTGCTCGCTCGTGCTGCGCAGCCTGCCGAGCATGCAGGTGCGCTTCGACGCGCACAGCAAGAGCGCGCTCGCGCTCGCGCAATGGCTGAAGGCGCGGCCGGAGATTGCGACGGTGCTGCATCCGCAGATCGCCGACTGCCCGGGGCACGCGTCGTTCATGCGCGATTTCACGGGCGCGGGCGGGCTGTTCTCGGTGGTGTTCGACGAACGCTACAGCGCGGAGCAGGTCGACCGTTTCGTCGAGTCGCTCGAGCTGTTCGCGATCGGCTGGAGCTGGGGCGGCGCGTGCAGCCTCGCGATGCCTTACGACGTCGCGTCGATGCGTCCGGACTGGCCGCATCGCGGCACGCTGGTGCGTTTCTACGTCGGTCTGGAAGACGAAGGCGATCTGCGCGCGGACATCGAGCGTGCGATGCAGGCCGCACTGGGTTGATCGCAGGGCGGCCACGTCCGGCACAAAAACGAAACGCCGGCGCGATGCTCTGTCGCGCCGGCGTTTTTCATTGACGGTGCCGCGAAATCAGAACAGTCGCAGCAGCCCGTCGAGGCCGACATGGTCGAACGCGACCGTCGCTGCATCGCGCACGACGGGCTTCGCGTGGAACGCGACCGACAGCCCGGCTTCGGCCATCATCTTCAGGTCGTTCGAGCCGTCGCCCATCGCGATCGCGCGGTGCGGTTCGAGGCCGAGCGACGCGCACGTCTCGCGCAGCAGGCGGGCTTTCACGTCGGCGTTGACGATCTCGCCGAGCACCTTGCCGGTGAGCTTGCCGTCGACGATCTCGAGCGTGTTCGCATGTGCGTAGTCGAGACCGAGGCGGGCCTTCAGCCGCTCGGTGAAGAACGTGAAGCCGCCCGACACGAGCAGCGTCTTCATGCCGGCGGCCTTCACGCCGGCCAGCATCGTCTCGGCGCCCGGTGACAGTTGCAGCCGTTCTTCGTACACGCGCTCGAGCGCGTGCGCGTCGAGCCCGGCCAGCAGCGCGACGCGGCGCGTGAGGCTTTCGTTGAAGTCGCGGATCTCGCCGCGCATCGACGCTTCGGTGATCTCCGCGACCTGCGTTTTCAGCCCGCAGAAATCGGCGATTTCGTCGATGCATTCGATCGTGATCAGCGTCGAATCCATGTCCATCACGGCGAGCCCGAAATCGCCGAGCGTGCGGCCGGCCTCGACGAAGCCGAAGTCGAGCGCATGCGTGCCGCAGTACGCGTCGATGTCGAGGCGCTGCGCCGGGCTCGCGTTTTCGATGCGCAGCGCGTGATCGTCGGTCTGCACGATGCGGGTGCCGCGCGACAGCGCGAGCAGCGGTTTGTGATGGGCGTCCGACAGCGGCGCAAGACTCTGGATGACGAGATTGTGGGTCATGACGAGTGGTTGGGAGACGAATGAATGACGTGCGCGGCCCACGGGCGGCCGCCTGCGAGCGCGGGCCCGGTGCGGCGGCGGGCCATTGCGTCGCGAACGCGCCATTGTAGCCGGTTGGCCGCGCATGGCGGCCGGGGCCGGCACGAAACCGTGCGCGGCAGCGGGGTCACCCGTTCGCGTGATCCCAGTACGGCGGATCGCCGAAATGCTCGGCCAGGAACGCGATGAACGCGAGCGTTTTCAGCGGCACGTGCGCGCGGCTCGGATAGACGGCCCAGATCGCGACGTCTTCCGCGAACGGATAGTCGTCGAGCACGCTGACGAGCGCGCCGCTCGCGAGCAGCGGGCCGACGTCCCAGGTCGACTTGATCGCGATCCCGAAGCCGTCGACGAGCGCTTCACGGATCGCCTCGCCGTTGCTCGCCACCAGCCGGCCGCCGACCCGCACCGTGAGCGGCCCCTGCGGCGTCGCGAACGACCAGTCGCGCTGGTCGCCGAGGATCACGCACTCGTGCTGCGTCAGGTCGGCCGGATGGCGCGGCGTGCCGCGTTCGGCGAGATAGGCGGGCGAGCAGCACAGCACGCGGCGGTTCGTGGCGAGCTTGCGCGCGACGAGCGTCGAATCCTTCAGCGCGCCGAGGCGGATCGCGACGTCGTAGCCGTCGTCGACCAGGTCGACGATCTCGTCGGACAGCCGCAGATCGAGCGACACGGACGGGTAGCGGCGCAGGAACGCCGGAATCACCGGCGCGACGTGCTGGCGGCCGAACGACGACGACATCGACACCTTCAAGCGCCCGTACGGCTCGCTGCGGCCGCGGCCCACCGACGCGCGTGCGGCGTCGGCGGCCGCCAGCAGCGCGTCGGCGCGCGCCATGAAGACTTCGCCGTCCTGCGTGAGGCTGATGCGGCGCGTGGTGCGGTGCAGCAGCCGGGCGCCGAGCTGGCGTTCGAGCTGCGCGATGCGTGCGCTGGCAACGGCGGCCGACACGCCGAATTCGCGCCCGGCCGCGCTGACGTTCGACAGCAGCGCCGCGCGGACGAACAGCGCAACGTCGAGCAGGTCGAGCGGCTTGTCGGGCGCTGGAATCGGATCGGACGTCATTATTCTGAAATTCCTGAAAATGTTTCAGGAAATATAGCGGTTTTCTCGAAGGATCGGGTTGCCTACGATGGCACGCATGGAGGTTGCGCCGCAACCTGCCGGATTCCCTGAAAGGAGTATCGAGATGAAAGCCGTTGGACTCACCCGTTATCTGCCGATCGACGACCCGCAAGCGTTGCTCGACGTCGAACTGCCACAACCCGTGCCGGGCCCGCGCGATCTGCTCGTGAAGGTCGAGGCGATTTCCGTGAACCCGGTCGACACCAAGATGCGGGCGCCGAAGCCGCAGGTCGAGGAGACGCCGCGCGTGCTCGGCTGGGACGCGGCCGGCACGGTCGTCGCGGTCGGCGCCGACGTCACGCTGTTCCGGCCCGGCGACGAAGTGTTCTACGCGGGCAGCATCACGCGGCCCGGCGCGAACAGCGAATTCCACGCGGTCGACGAACGGATCGCCGCGCTGAAGCCGCGCACGCTCGATTTCGCGGCGGCGGCCGCGCTGCCGCTCACCGCGCTCACCGCGTGGGAAGCGCTGTTCGACCGGTTGCGCGTGTCGCCGCAGGGCGCGGACGCCGGCAAGTCGGTGCTGATCATCGGCGGCGCGGGCGGCGTGGGCTCGATCGCGATCCAGCTCGCGAAGACGCTCGGCAAGTTGCACGTGATCGCGACCGCGTCGCGGCCGGCGTCGGCCGACTGGGTGCGCTCGCTCGGTGCGGATGCGGTGGTCGACCATTTCGGCGACCTGCCGGCGCAGTTGCGCGAGGCCGGCCATCCGAGCGTCGACTACGTGCTGATCTTCAACGATACCGACCATCATTTCCCGGCCGCGGCGGAAGTCATTCGGCCGCAGGGCGGCATCTGCACGATCGTCGAGAACGGGAAGCCGGTGCCGGTCGAATTGCTGAAGGCGAAGAGCGCAGCGTTTCACTGGGAATTCATGTTCACGCGGGCGATGTTCGAGACGCCGGACATGATCGAGCAGCACCGGATCCTCGGCGAAGTCGCGCGGCTCGTCGATGGCGGCACGCTGCGTACGACGCTCGGCGAACAGCTCGGCACGATCAATGCCGAGAACGTGCGGCGCGCGCACCGGATGCTCGAGGCCGGACGCGCGATCGGCAAGCTCGTGCTGAGCGGCTTCTGAGCGGCAGCGCGCGTAAGGTTGCGGCGCCGCGAACGCAAGCGGGGTAACACCCGATGCGTTTGCGGCGCATTGCAGCGCGCTTGGCGGTAGACTGGCAACGCATCATGCATCGAAAACCGCGCGGCACGCGCGTGCCGCCGCATTACAAGGAGGTCAGCATGAGCCAACGCAGCTTGTCAGTCGCCGCATCGTGGTCGGTCGTGTTCGCGGCGGCGTGCGTCAGCGCGAGCGTATTCGCGGCGCCGCCGGTCAAGGGCAGCCTGAAGGGCGGCGGTACGGGACAGCTCGAATACACCGTCAAGGTCGACTCGAAGACCTTCGGCAATACGCAGGAGACCCGCAAGATCCGTTCGGGCGAGACGGACGACTTCAACTGGAAGTCGGTGCCGCCGAGCGGCGCGGTCGCGATGCCGGACGGCTGCCCGAACGCCGACAACCTGCCGCGCGACGCGAACGGCGCGATGGTGCGGCAGACCCAGGTGCGGCTCGCGCCGTCGGTCGATGCGAAGGGCGTCGCCAACGTGCAGTTGAGCTTCCAGGCGGCCGCGCCGAAGGGCACGCGCAGCGTGACGGCCGGCGGCAAGTCGCTGCAGTGCCCCGATGTCGTGTCGGTGAGCCAGGTGAAGTGGGTGTCGATCTCGACCAACGGCGGGTCGAAGTCCGTGACGATGAGCGACGGTACCAAGGTGACGGTGTCGATCAAGCATTGAGCGGGCACGCGCGGGCCGGCATTTCTGTCGGTGCGCGCGCAACCGGTTCGATGGCGGAGCGAGCAGGGCCGCACGCGAGCGGGTCGTGCCGTGCCGTCGTCGCCATGCGTTTGGCCGCCTGCTTCGCGGAACGGTGCCGCGATCGTGCAATGGCGAGGCGTGACGTCATGTGGATGTCACGTTATGCTCGCCCGCATCCTCTCCTTCCGGTCACTATTTCCCGATGAAACTTCGAATGCACGCGCTGCTGTCTGCCATTGCGTTCGTTGTCGCGCACGCTCACGCGGCCGACGAATGCGGTTTCGTGAAGAAGGTCGAGCTGCCGTCGCGGCAGCAGGTGGCGGTGATATCGAGCGGCGCACTCGAACCGTGCTCGACCGGCAGCTACGCGGTGCGCGTGTATTCGACCGCGCATGCCGCCCCGGGCTTCGATACCGACGATTACGTGACGGGCACGCTGCATGCGCGCGACGGCACGATCGTCGATGCGTACACGGCCGACCTCGGCGCCCGCGCGCCGCAGGCGCTCGTCGTGACCACGCGCTCGGCCGGCAGCGGCGGCTATGTCGGCGCGCAGGCGTATGTGACGACGTCGCGCGCGGTGCGACTGATCGCTTCGGTCGACGGGCTCGCGCCCGATGCGGATATCTCGGCCGCACTCCGGCAGGCGATCGGCAAGCGACGCAGCGCGCATTGACCGCGCTGGCCGCGCCTCGCGCGCTGCAGCGACGCGTCAATGCGTGCGCTCTTCGAGTCGCGATGCGAGAAAGCGGTGATCGGCCGAGAACAGCCGGCGATAGGTCATCAGCACCGCGCCGACCGTGCCGAGCGCGGACGCCGCGGCGATCAGGAACATGATCACGATCTGGTAGCGCACGGCCTGCAGCGGCGACTGGCCGGCCAGCACCTGGCCCGTCATCATCCCCGGCAGGCTCACGACGCCGACCACCGCCATCTGGTTCAGCGTCGGCAGCATGCCCGCGCGCACGGCCTGGCGCGCGGCGTCCTGCGCGGCTTCCCAGCGCGTCGCACCGAGCGCGAGCGCGGTTTCGACGCGATCGCGGCGCGCGGTGAGCTCTTCCATCATTCGCTCGACGCCGAGCGATACGCCCGTCAGCGTATTGCCGAGAATCATCCCGAGGATCGGGATCGCGTATTGCGGCGCGAACCACGGATGGATGCGGATCACGACGAACAGCCCGACCGCCGCGACGAACCAGCTGCTGAACCAGATCGATGCGATGCTGTCGAGGCGCTGGCCGCGGTACGTGCGCTTGCCGCGCCCCGCACCGGCGAAACCGGCGATCAGCGTCATCAGCGCGGTGAGCGGCAGCACGACGTACCAGTGCGGATGGCCGAACACCCAGCCGAGCACGTAGCCGATCGCGAGCAACTGCACGACGGTGCGCACGGCCGCGAGCGCGAGCTTGCGGCCGAGGCCGAGCGACAGCGCCGCCGAGATCGCGCCGTTGACCGCGACGAGCGCGGCCGCGATGCCGACGTCGACGAGGCTCAGGTCCTGCAGTGCCGGGCTCATTGCGCAGCCTCCGTCGGGTTGGCCGCGTGCAGCACGCCGGCCTGCATCACGAGCTGCATCGTGCCGATCCGCGCGGCCTGCGCGGGATCGTGCGAGATCCACATGTAGGCCCGTGCATCGGGCGCCGCGTCGAACCACGCGCCGACGAGCGCTTCGATCGCGCGTGCCGACTCGGGGTCGAGCGCGGAGGTCGGCTCGTCGAGCAGCAGCACGTCGGGATCGAGCTGCAGCACGCGCAGCAGCGCGGTAATCTGCGCTTCGCCGCCGGACAGGTCGCTCGCGCGTTTGTCGAGAAAGTCGGCGCCGCGACCGGCCTGCGCGGCGAGCGCTTCGACGCGCGCGCGATCGAACGCGACGTCGCGATAGATCGCGAGCGAATACGGATAGCGCAATTGCGACTCGACGGTGCCGTCCATCTGCGCGGGGCGCTGGCGGACATAGGCGACGCTGCGCCGGTAGCGCGGAATCGCACCGCGCCGGATCCGGCGGCCACGCCACAGGAGCTGGCCGCCATCGAGCGGATCGAGCAGCGCGAGCGCGCGCAGCAGCACGCTCTTGCCCGACCCGGACGGTCCCGTGATAGCAATTCGCGATCCCGCGGCGAGACTGAAATCGGTCGGGGCCAGCAAGGTCTTGCCGCTGCTGGCGTCGCGCCGCGTGATGTGCCGCGCATCGATGAGGCCGGTGAGGGAGGTCATGTCACAAATGAAAAAAAGCGTTAATGGCGCCGAAAGGCCGCCACGTCGTGCGTCATAATACCGATTGAAAAGCCGCAGTTGTCGTGCGCCGTTCGTCCACGCAAGCGGCCCGGCATCGTGCGGCAACGCTTCAGAACAACAACGGAACCGCCATGACGCTAACCCGAGCCATCGGCAAATCGGCTGCATGGATCGTCGGTATCGTCGCGGTGCTCATCGCGGCGGCCGGCGTCTTTCTCTTCACGTTCGACTGGAACCGCGCGAAACCGTGGGTCAACGAACAGGTGAGTGCCGCACTCGGCCGCCCGTTCGCGATCAACGGCGACCTCAAGGTCGGCTGGCGTCGCCCCGATGGCGAGACCGGCTGGCGCGCATGGGTGCCCTGGCCGAGCTTCTCGGCCACCCAGCTCGAGATCGGCAATCCCGACTGGGCGAAGGCGCCCAAGTTCGTCACGCTCGATGCCGCGCACTTCGATCTCGCGATCCTGCCGCTGCTGGCACATGAAATCGTCATCCCGTCGATCGACGTCGTGAATCCTGCCGTCGATCTCGAGCGGCGCGCGGACGGCACCAATACGTGGACCTTCCAGTTCAAGCAATCGTCGCAGCCTTCGCGGTGGAAGGTGCGGCTCGACAGCTTCGGGTTCGCGAAGGGCACCGTCACGTATCGCGACGCGATCACGAAGGCCGACCTGACCATCGCGATCGATACGCTCGGTCAGCCGATCCCGCTCGGCGACGTGCTGAAGGAGCAGGAGCAGACGTCGCGTGCGGCGTCGGCGCAGCGCGTCGGCAAGCACGGCGCCGCGCAACTGGGTGCGAAGGCCGATGCGCAGGCCGCGTCGAGCGCGTCGGCTCCGAGCGCGGCTGCGTCGTCGGGGGCGTCGGCTGCTTCGGCTGCTGCCGGTTCGGCGGGTTCATCGGCTGCGTCGGGTGCGTCGGGTGCGTCCGCCGCGTCCGTGCGTTCCGCATCGACGGCGACTGCCGCGTCCGGCGCGAGCGGGGCCGCGGCGCCCGCGAAACCGTCCGGTCCGACCTATGCATTCGGGCTGAAGGTCGACGGCCGCTACAAGAACGTGCCGATCAACGGTACCGGCAAGGTCGGCGGCGTGCTCGCGATCCAGGATACGTCGCGGCCGTTCCCGCTGCAGGCCGACGTGAAGGCCGGCGATACGCGGCTCGCGATCGTCGGCACGCTGACCGACCCGATGCATCTCGCCGCGCTCGACTTGCGGCTGTGGCTGCAGGGCACGTCGATGTCGCACCTTTACCAGCTCACCGGCATCACGCTGCCCGATACGCCGCCGTACGCGACCGAAGGGCGCTTGATCGGCAACTTCAAGCCGCATGCGAGCACCTTCCGCTACGAGAACTTCAACGGTCGCGTCGGCGGCAGCGATCTCGGCGGCACGCTCACCTGGGCGCAGCGCGAACCGCGTCCGAAGCTGTCGGGCGAACTCGTGTCGAACCTGCTGCAGTTCTCCGATCTCGCACCGGTGATCGGCGCCGATACGGCCGCGAGCAAGGCCAAGCGCGGCGACACGACGCGTCAGCCGCCCGACCGCGTGCTGCCGGTGGCGACGTTCCGTACCGAACGCTGGAGCGCGATCGACGCGGACGTGAAGTTCACCGGCCGCAAGCTGATCAAGAGCCCGCAGTTGCCGATCACCAACCTGTACACGCACATCCTGCTGCAGGACGGCGTGCTGTCGCTCGAGCCGCTGCAGTTCGGCGTCGCGGGCGGCACGCTCGCGACCAACGCGCATCTCGACGGCAGCCGCACGCCGCTCAAGGGCCGCTTCACGCTGGCCGCGCGGCATCTGAAGCTCAAGCAGCTGTTCCCGACGCAGAAGGTGATGCAGACGGCGCTCGGCGAAATCAACGGCGACGCGTCGCTGTCGGCAACGGGCAATTCGCCGGCCGCGCTCGCGGCGACGTCGACCGGCGAAGTGAAGGCGCTCATTACCAACGGCCGCATCAGCCGCTTGCTGATGGAGGCCGCGGGGTTGAACGTTGCGAACGTGGTCTACGAGAAGCTGTTCGGCAACCGCGACGTCAACATCAACTGCGCGGCGATCGATTTCGCGGCGACCGACGGCATGCTCGACCCGAAGGTGTTCGCGCTCGATACCGACGATGCGCTCATCAACGTCGACGGCCCGATCAACCTGCGCGACGAATCGCTCGACCTGAAGATCCATCCGCACACGAAGGGCTTCCGGATCTTCTCGCTGCGCTCGCCGTTGTATGCGAAGGGCACGTTCAAGAACCCGAAGGTCGGCGTCGATGCGGGCGCGCTTGCCCTGCGCGCCGGCGCGATGGTCGGCCTCGGGCTGATCAACCCGTTCGCGGCGCTGATCCCGCTGATCGCGCCGAGCAACAACCGCGACGTGCCGTGCTCCGAACTGTTCGGGCAGATGAAGGCGAAGGCGGCGCAGCAAGCGGCCAAGAAGGCCGGCAAGTGACGCGCAGCCGCGGGAGCGGCATGCGCGATGGTGCGGCATCGGTATCATGGCCGCGGCCGGCCGCGCGACGGCCGTGCTGCGCCCCAGGCACGCTCAGCGGCCGGCGCGTGCCCAGACGATCACCGGCTCGACCTCCCGGCCGTCGATCCGAACCGGTCCGGCCGTGCTGAGCTGCAGCCGGTTGCCGTCCAGGCTGACGACACGCTGCTGGACGTTACCGATCCAGTTCGGATACAGGCTGACGTCCATTTCATGGGTCAACATGCCGTCGTCGTCGACATTAAAGGGGCCTGAATACGCGATGTAGCCGCGCGCCGCGGCCGCGCGCTCCTCGACGCTGCCGCCCTGCAGGTCGCCGTCCGCGTAGGGCGGGCGGCCGGCCGCCATCAGCTGCGCGGACATGTAGCCGTCGGGCGTGTACAGGATCCAGCCGCGCGCGTCGCGGCCGAGCGGATAGGTGACGGTGCTGCCGTCGCGTGGGCGGATTTCGTAGGACACGAGGCGCCATGCGCCGACGAGTTGTTCGCGAAGCTGGCTGGCGAGCATGCGGGATTCCGGTGAGACGGCGGTGCAGCGCGTGCCGTCGTATTGACGGGCCGCCGGCGCCGGGCCTGAGGCCGGGAATACGCCGCCGGGACGGTGCGGTCGGCAGTTTCTCCGACACCTGCTAAAATACACGGTTTTCCGTCGATTTCTCTCTTAACGGGACCTGCCGTGCTTTCTACTGCCAACATCACGATGCAATTCGGGCCGAAGCCCTTGTTCGAGAATATCTCGGTCAAATTCGGCGAGGGCAACCGCTACGGTCTGATCGGCGCGAACGGCTGTGGCAAGTCGACCTTCATGAAGATCCTCGGCGGCGACCTCGAGCCGAGCGCCGGCAACGTCGCGCTGGAGCCGAACGTCCGCCTGGGCAAGCTGCGCCAGGACCAGTTTGCGTACGAAGACGTGCGCGTGCTCGACGTCGTGATGATGGGCCACACCGAGATGTGGGCCGCGATGACCGAGCGTGACGCGATCTACGCGAACCCGGAAGCCACCGACGACGACTACATGCACGCGGCCGAGCTCGAGGGCAAGTTCGCCGAATACGGCGGCTACGACGCCGAAGCGCGCGCGGGCGCGCTGCTGCTCGGCATCGGCATCGAGGAGAAGTTCCACAACGGCACGATGGCCGACGTCGCGCCGGGCTGGAAGCTGCGCGTGCTGCTCGCGCAGGCGCTGTTCTCGAAGCCGGACGTGCTGCTGCTCGACGAACCGACCAACAACCTCGACATCAACTCGATCCGTTGGCTCGAGCACACGCTCAACGAGTACAACTCGACGATGATCATCATCTCGCACGATCGTCACTTCCTGAACTCGGTGTGCACGCACATGGCCGACATGGATTTCGGCACGCTGAAGGTCTGGCCGGGCAACTACGACGACTACATGCTCGCGTCGGCCCAGGCGCGCGAGCGCCAGGCTGCGGCGAACGCGCGTGCGAAGGAGCGCGTGGCCGAACTGCAGGACTTCGTGCGCCGCTTCTCGGCGAACAAGTCGAAGGCGCGCCAGGCCACCAGCCGCGCGAAGCAGATCGACAAGATCAAGATCGAGGAATTCAAGCCGTCGTCGCGCCAGAACCCGTTCATCCGCTTCGAGTTCGAGAAGAAGCTGCACAACGTCGCGGTGGTCGCCGAAGAGATCACGAAGAAGTACGAGCGCACGATCTTCCAGAACTTCAACCTGTCGGTGCAGCCGGGCGAGCGCATCGCGATCATCGGCGAGAACGGCGCGGGCAAGACGACGCTGCTGCGCTCGCTGCTCGGCGCGCTGCCGCTCGATCACGGCACGGTGAAGTGGTCGGAGAACGCGAACGTCGGCTACATGCCGCAGGACACGTACGAGGAGTTCCCGAACGACATCACGCTGATGGACTGGATCGACCAGTACCGCAAGGACGGCGACGACGAAACGATGGTGCGCGGCACGCTGGGCCGCCTGCTGTTCTCGTCGGACGACATCAAGAAGTCGGTGAAGGTGCTGTCGGGCGGCGAGAAGGGCCGCATGATCTGGGGCAAGCTGATGCTCGGCCGCCACAACGTGCTGCTGATGGACGAGCCGACCAACCACATGGACATGGAATCGATCGAGTCGCTGCAGATCGCGCTCGAGCAGTTCGAAGGCACGCTGATTTTCGTGTCGCACGACCGTGAGTTCGTAAGCGGGCTGGCGAACCGGATCATCGAAGTGAAGACGGATGGCACGCTGTTCGACTTCGGCGGGAATTACGAGGAGTTCCTGACGAGTCAGGGGCAGGAGTAAGTGTCCTGAGGTTTTCTCCGGTCGTGGGTGCACGGTAGGCATACCGGACGGAGCGAATCGCCGGAACCGCCACAAGCCCGCATCGACAGTAATGTCGATGCGGGCTTTTTCATATCCACTGCGGTAAAACGCGACCGCATCGCGCATCCGAGTTTCCTCCGCGTAATCGACTTCAGGTAAATTACCCACCCAACGCCCCATCATTCCCCATTTCACCCCGGAGCCGCCCTCGATGCAGGACCATCCTCGCCCGCTCGACCTGTCCGGCCTTGCGCCCAGCCTGTACGCGCAGGGCACCGAGGAGGGCATCCTGGCGCGCCTGATGGAGCGGATCGCGCCGACCAACCGCTTCTGCGTCGATATCGGCGCGAGCGACGGCCTGCGCAACAGCAACACGGCGCGGTTGCTGCGTGAACACGATTGGGCCGGCGTACTCGTGGAAGGCAGCGCATACCGGTTCGGCAAGCTTGCCGCGCACTACGCGGGCGTGGAACGCGTCCGCCTGCACCATGATCGCGTGCAGCCCGACACGGTCGACCGACTGCTCACCGACGCGAACGTACCGGCCGACTTCGACCTGCTGTCGATCGACATCGACGGCAACGATTACTGGGTGTGGCGCGGGCTGCAAGCGTTTGAGCCGCGCATCGTCGTGATCGAATACAACCCGTACTACACGCCGCCGGAGCGGTGGGTCATGTGCTTCAATCCGGACCACGAATGGGACGGCTCGACCTATTACGGCGCGAGCCTCGAATCGCTCGTGCATCTCGGCCGCGATAAAGGCTATGAACTCGTCTGTTGCGACGACATGGGCAACAACGCATTCTTCGTGCGACACGACCTGTACCCGCTGCTCGGCATCGCGAACAACGATCCGTCGGTGTTGTTCCGGCCGGCGATGTACAAGCTGCGCTACGTCGGACACAACACGTTTCTGACGGGCCATCCGTATCGGCACGGGCCGGCCGAGCACATCTGAATGGATTCGCTCGCCGTCACCTTCGACGAGATTCGCGGCGCGTACGACCTCGGTCGCGGCGGGCCGCCGACGCAAGTGAGCGAACGGGTGTGGCATCTGCCGACCAGCGGCGGCGCGGGCGTGGCAGTGAAACTCTATGCGCTCGAACACCATGCGCGCGCAGTCAAGGAAACCGCCGTGCTCGCGCATCTGGAAACGCATGACGACCTCCGTTTTCATGTGCAGACGCTCGAGCGCACGACGTCCGGCGCATCGCTGTGGTCAGGGCAACATGCGCACGCGATGCTGACGCGCTGGGAAGCCGGGCAATTCAAGACCTACGATACGTTCTCGCCAGCCGAATGGGATGCGCTCGGCGCGAGTCTGGCCGCGTTGCACGTGAGCCTCGAACGACTGCATCTGCCGTCGCTCGATACGATCCGTGCGCGACTGACGTCGATCGACGCGGATGCGGTACGCCGGAACCTGCTGGATGCACTCGATCGAGCCGATGCGAACGCCGCCGACGCGACGAACCTGCGCCGCTACGTCGATCTCGCGCTGCGCATGCTCGACCGCTACTATCCGGGCAGCATCGAAGCGTTTCCGGCCGACGATCCGCAGCACCCGATCCACAACGATTACAACCAGTTCAACTATCTGTTCATGGGCACGCTGCCGCCGCTGATCGTCGACTGGGAAGCGTCGATCGGCGCGCCTCGAGAATACGAGCTGGTGCGCTGCCTGAATCATTTGCCGCTGGAAGCGCCGCACCTCGCGCAAGCATTCGTGCGTGCTTACCAGCGGGTGCGGCCGGTGAACCCCGCGCACATCGCGTGGGCGGTCGATGCCGCGTGCGTGCAGCACGCGCTCAAGCTGTGGATCGTGCAAGGCTGGCTTCACGATCCGTCGTGCTTCGCGTCGCACCTGAACGGCGCGGTGACGATGGCGTCCGCGATGGTGGACGCGCGTGGCCATCTGATCGATTTCTTTTCCCGTTGCGTGGAAGCAGGAAGCTGATGTGAGTGCGAATCCGAACCAGATCCCGAATCCGCCGCGCTCCGGCGAGCGGCAACACGTGTTTCCGCCGCCGCTGGATCGCGATTACCGCGTCGAGGACGGGCGCGTGCAGACGCGCTCGCTGGAAGCGCATATCGTCGATCACTGCAACCTGACCTGCGCGGAATGCTGCTCGCTGTCGCCGCTGTTGCCCGAGTGGTACGCGAACCCCGCATCGATCGAAGCCGATCTGCGCAAGGCCGCGAAGGTGTTGCGCCCGCGCATGTTCAAGCTGGTCGGCGGCGAGCCGTTGCTGCATCCGGCGCTCGTCGAAATGATCGAGCGCGTACGCGCGACCGGCATCGCGCCCGTGATCTCGGTCACGACCAACGGCCTGAAACTCGGCGAGATGCCCGACGCGTTCTGGCAAGCGGTGGATGCGCTGACGATCTCGCGCTATCCGAAGCCCGCGCTTTCCGCCGACCTGGTCGCGCATGTCGAGCGCCAGGCCGCGCGCTTCGACGTGCGCCTGAACTGGAAGGTGCAGGACGTGTTCACGACGATGAACCGCGCCCAGCCGGGCACGGATCGCGACGAAGCCCGACGCCTTTACCACGATTGCTGGATTCGCGAGCGCTGCCATATGATTCGCGACGGCATGTTCTACACGTGCACGCGCCCCGCGCATTTCCATACGCTGTACCAGGGCGAGAAGGATTTTCAGGCCGATGGCCTGCCGCTGCGCGACGATGCGGGCATGCTCGACGCGATGCTCGCCTATCTGCAACGCGAGACGCCGCTCGAAGCGTGCCTGCATTGTCAGGGCGGCAGCGCGCCGGTGGCGCCGCATCGCATCCTCAAACGCATTGAAGTGGACACCTTGAAGGCTCGTTATCCATGATCGTCGGCACGCGCGACCCGTTCGGTTTCGATCGTCTGCACTACCATCCGCGCAGCGGCGTGTCGGCGTCGGGTATCCGCGCCGTATTGCGGGCGTCGGGGCAACCGGCCGGCGCCCCGGACGCGGCCGCCATCGCGGGCTACCTGAGCGGCGAGCGCCTCGTCGGCCGCACCGTGCTGCGCGACGTGCTCGCGGTGCCGCCCGGCCATGCACTGATCCGGTCGCCGCAGGGGCTGACGGTGCAGCCGGCGCCCGGGCGGCCGCAGCCCGCCGATCTGGGCACCGCGCTGCGCGCGGCGCTGCAGCGCGCGCTCGACAGCGGCAAGCGGGTCGCGCTGGCGCTGAGCGGCGGGCTCGATTCGGCGCTGCTGCTCGCGTTGCTGCGCGAGCTCGGCGCATTGCGGCACGTGACGGCCTACATCCTCGTGACCGACATGCCCGATTACTGCGAACGCGACGCGGCGCTCGAATTCGCCACGCAGATGCAGGCGAACGTGAAGATCGTGCGCGCGACCGAGGCCGATTTCATCGCGGCGCTGCCGAGAACGACCCATGCGGTCGAGGAGCCGATGTTCAACCTGCATCCGGTCGCGAAGCTGCTGCTGGCCGAGGCGATGGCAGCGGACGGCGTCGAGGCCGCGATAACCGGCGACGGTGCGGATCAGGTATTGCGCGGCGACCGGTCGGCCAACTATCTGCCGCTGTGTCACGCATTGTTCGACGCCGCGTCGGTGGATCTGCATCCGCCGTTCGTCGATGCCGCCGTCGTCGCGCATCTGACGAGCATCGCGCCCGATCCGAACAAGCAGTGCCTGCGCGATCTCGGGGCGCGCCTGAACCTGCCGGACCGCCTCGTGCACGGTCCCAAGCGCGGGCGGCTCGCGCCGGCGATGGATCTCGCGACGCTGCTCGATCGCGACCGCACGCATGCGCTGGCCGACACGCTCGGCGTGGCCGCGCCCGCTTTGCAGACGGATACCGAACGCGTGCTGTGGGCGACGTTGACCCTGATCCTCGATCATCTCGATCGCCTTCATCCCGATGCCGTGCATCGCCCCACCTGAGCCGTTCATGAAACGCATCCTGTTCTGCGTGGTGCCCGAGAAGGGCCACGTCAATCCGTGCATCGGCCCGGCCCAGCATCTGCGCGCCGCCGGTTGCGACGTCGCGTTCTATGCGCCGGCCGACATCGGCGAACAGCTCGACGGCGCCGGCGGTTTCGCGTTCGTCGGGCCGCGCGAGACGCCCGAGCGCCACGACCTGTCGCGCGGCGCAAGCTTCGCCGCGAACATTCGCGACGCCGACTGGCTGCGGCACTGGATCCGCACGCTGCTGATCGACCTCGCGCCCGCGCAGGTGGACGGCATCCGCGCGGTGCTGCGCGAATGGCAGCCCGACGTGGTCGTGATCGATCCGCTGCTCTATGCGGCGGCGATTGCCGCGGAACTGGAAGGGCTGCCGTGGGTGTCGATGTCGAATTCGCTGAATCCGGTGCTGCCGGACGATCTCGATTCGGAGCTGCTGCGCACGGTGCGATGGCTCGCACCGGAACGCACGCGCCTGTTCGCGCGCTACGGCCTCGACGCACGCTTTCGCGGTTGCGACGTGCTGTCGCCGCACCTGACGCTCGCGTTCGCGACCGACGCGCTGGTCGGCGCGCCGCACGCGGGTGTCGAACTGGTCGGCCCTGCGATGCCGTCGGGCCCGCGCGGCGACGAGACGGCGTTCCCGTGGGCGCGCCTCGACGCGGATCGGCCGCTCGTCTACATGTCGCTCGGCAGCCAGCTTTACTACCATCCGGACCTGTTCGCGAAGGTGATCGACGCGACGCGCGCGACGTCCGCGCAACTGGTGCTGTCGGTGGGTGAACTGGTCGATTCGGATCTGCTGCCGGCCGGTGACGCACGCGTGATCGCGGTACGTTACGCGCCGCAACTGGCGCTGCTGCGGCGCACGCACGCGTTCGTCAGCCACGGCGGCGCGAATTCGGTGATGGAGTCGCTCGCGTGCGGCGTGCCGATGCTGCTGTCGCCGTTCTGCAACGACCAGTTCCATTCGGCGCACTTCGTCGAGCGGGCCGGTGCGGGCTGCGTGCTCGATCTGCAGCAGGCGGGTGTCGCGGACATTACCGATGCGCTCGAACGCCTGTTACGCGCCGGACCGTTGCGCGAACACGCGGCGCGGATCCGCGACAGCTATGCGGCGCGCGACGGCTCCGCGCAAGCGGCCCGCCTGATCAGCGCACTCGCTTCAGGAACCCGCCTGGCGACAGCGTCATGAGCACGCGGTCCTCGATGTCGTGGTCGACTTCGAAGCGATCGTCGCGGGCGAGGAATTCGCGTGTGGCCGTGGCCGGGTTGTTGCCGCGGCCGTACGGCTTGCCGTCGAACATCGACTCGGGCAGATACTCCATGATGGTGTCCATCACGATCGCGTAGCTGCCGGGCGTCACGAACGGCGCATAGCATTCGAGTTCGCGCAGCACGTGCGCGTGCGTGTGCGTGAGATCGAGGATCGCCATCACGCGCGCGCCGTCGTCGATCTGCGTACGCACCGATGCAAGCGTGTCGGGCGCGCACGATTCGCCTTCGATCAGCACCATGCGATCGGTGAGGCGGTGCGATTGCAGGCGCTGGCGGACCTCGTCGCGCAGGCGCGGCTCGATTGCGACGACGCGGCCGTGATTGCCCGCGAGTTCCAGCATCGACGCGGTGAACACCACGCCGCCGCCCGCCGCGATGCCGGTCTGGACGATGCAGTCGGGGCGCTCGCGCCAGATCAGTTCCTGCAGCGCGAGCATGTCGCCGGGGAGATGGAAGAAGCGCTCGCCGAGCCAGCGGGTCTGGAACAGGTGGCCGAATTCGGCGGCGCGCGTCAGCCATTCGATGTTGATGTCCCGCATGCGGGCCGAAGGACGCTCTGACATGGTCAATGCAACGAGTAGGAGTGACGTGAAAACGCTGGAACCGTGGCTTCACCGGTACTGGAACATCGGGCCGGCGCGCCTGCAGGCGCTGGCGTCGGGCCATACTAACAAAACGTATCTCGTCGAGTGCGATGCGGGGCGCGCGGTGCTGCGCGTGTCGTGGGCCGGCAAGCCGCTCGGGCAGATGCAGCGCGAGGCGTCGATCCTCGGCCGTCTCGGCGCGGCACGCACGGCGCCGCGGCTGCCCGCGCTGCCGCGGCTGCGGCCGACCGTCGACGCGCGAACCGGCGTGCGGCTGCCCGACGGACGCTGGCTGCATCTGTTCGAGCATATCGACGGCCGTCCCGGCCTGCCGGACGACCCGCACGCGGGGGCGACCGATGCGATGCGCACGCTCGCGCATCTGCATACGGCACTGGCCGCGATACCCGCGATACCCGCGAGCGAAGCGGCGCCGCTGGCGTGGCTGTCCGCGCGGCATGCGCGCGTCGCGGCGCGCGCGATGCCGTCGCTGCCGGGCGATTTGAACGATGCCTACGACACGGTGATCCGCCGGATCGGCGCGCATCTCGACGCGGCGGCGGCGTGGCTGACGGGGCCGGCGCATTGGCTGCACGGCGATTATCACGCGGGCAACCTGCTGTACGTCGGCAACGCGGTGAACGGCGTGCTGGATTTCGACGACGTGGGCCAGGGCGCGCCATGGCTCGAGGCGGCCTTTGCGTCGTTCGCGCTGTCGCGCGATGCGGACCGGGACGATGGCTTCGTGTTCGACCGCGGGCGATGGGTGGCCAGTCTCGACGCTTATGCGGCGACGCGTCCGGATGCGGCGCCGGCTTGGCTGCGCGACCACCACGACGCGCTGACGACGCTGTTCTGCGCGGACCAGACGCTGATCCACCTCGAAGCCGCGCAGCGCGGGTTGTGGATGCCCGGGCCCGGCATCGGATTTCTCGGCGGCTGGCGGCAGTTGCTGGATGGGGCGGTGCCCGCGGGCTAACGGGGCGTGGCGGCAGCGCGCTGCCGGTTCAGGAACAGCCGCACCGCTTCGACCGTGTGGGGCCGCGCGTCGCCGTGCCGCGATCCATCGTGCAGGCAGAACAGCACGTCGCGATGCTGCGCCGCGCAGGCATCGGCATGCGCGCACATCGCGTCGAACAGCGCGTGCGGCGACGGCGCCGGCCGTTGCCAGTCGTCCAGTATCGCGGTCCAGCCCGTGTGTTCGCGTTGCGCGCGCGCGAGCACGGCCGCGCGACCGTCCTGCGGCATCAACCCGTATGGAAGGCGCAGCGGGATCGTGTCCGGCGCGGCAAGGCCGGCGCGACGGTAGACGTCGCGAATCAGCGCGTCGGTCGTGTCGATCTCGTCGATCAGCGCGGCGTCGGCGAGCGCGCCCGGTTTCGCGTGCGAATACGTGTGGTTGCCGAGCCGGTGGCCGTCGCGCGCGATTCTCGTTGCGACGTCGAGCGCGCCCGCGAGATGCTTGCCGAGCACGAAGAAGGTCGCCGTGCACGATGCGTCGTGCAGCACGTCGAGCAGCGCAGGCGTCGAGGGGCCGGGGCCGTCGTCGAAACTGAGGTGAATGGTCGTCATGGCTGGCCCGGGCCGCTTATTGAACCGGCTCGATGGCCAGCGGACACCGGCCGACTGGACGCAGCCGCGAACCGGTCCATTCGTAGAAGAACCGGGCCGCTTTCGCGTAGCTGTCGTCGCACGCATCGTTGAAGCAGCCGGCGACGATCAGCAGCGTGCTGCCGGCACGGAAGTCGACACGTTCGTCGTCATTGCCCATCACGCCCGAGATGGATTTCACGCCGGGCATCGTGTACGTCGCACCCGTGTCCTTGTCGACGATCGCGAAATTTCGGCAATCCGTTCCGCAACCCCAGATCGCGACGCGGTAGTGACCGGCAAAATTGGCCGGTTGCGCGAATTCGTCGCGAATGACGGTGCGGTACAGGCGCGCTTCCTTGCTGGTGAGCCGAGGCGTGGCAGCCGGCTTGCGCGGCGCACGGGCGGCGGCCGGTGCCGGATAACGGTCGAACGAAGGCGACGTGCAGGCCGAAGCCGTCGTGGCTACGGGCGCCGCAGCG
Source organism: Burkholderia sp. 9777_1386 (assembly GCF_015712265.1). Lineage (NCBI taxonomy): Bacteria > Pseudomonadati > Pseudomonadota > Betaproteobacteria > Burkholderiales > Burkholderiaceae > Burkholderia > Burkholderia sp. 9777_1386. Next base: position 27,151 of record NZ_JACCQB010000037.1, read on the forward strand.
GCGACATCGGTGGCATCGGCGCCGGCCATGAGTGCGGCCGATGCGCCGGCGATCAGCAAAAATCGATGGGCAAGCGCCACGCGAGGGTCATTCATTTCGAGGTGGATGTCGGATCGCAGCGGTCAGGCGGCCGACGACGATTCTATGACGCTTCGCGCGGGCCTGCGACACGGAAACGCCCGTCAAGCATTGTCAAATCGCCGCGATATCACGATGCCTGACGTTTCACGCGGCGTCGAAGGCTGTCATGCCACGGTCGATTGAGTATCCTTGGATGCGATTCGCGGTACTCACGCAATCACAACCGGGAGGCTTTACATGAATGCACGTCTTTACCGCGCGACCGTTGCCGGCGCGCTGATCGGATTGCTCGCGCCGTTTTCGGTCGCCCACGCGCAACTGGGCGACGTCCTGAAACAGGTCGGCGGGGGCGGTGATTCCGGCGGCAGCGCGGGCGGGGCGCTCGGCAACCTCGGCGGCCTCGGCGGCGCGCTGACGGGCGGCGGCGGTGCGTCGCTGATGCCGGGCAGCACGGGCAACGTCGCGGGCCTGCTGCAGTTTTGCATCCAGAACAACTATCTCGGCGGCGCGACCGGCGGCGGCGCGGCGTCGGTGAAGGACGCGCTGATCGGCAAGCTCGGCGGCAACGCGTCCGCGTCGTCCGACAGTGGCTATACGAGCGGTGCGAGCGGGATTCTCGACGCAGGCAACGGCAGCAAGCTCGACCTGAGCGGCGGCGGCCTGAAGCAGCAGGTGACCAAGCAGATCTGCGACAAGGTGCTCACGCAGGCCAAGTCGCTGCTGTAAACGCATCGGCACGCGTTGCGCGTGCCGGCGCCGGGGCGGCGCACATGCGCCGTGCCCCGGCAGTCATTCAGGCCGTGACGTTCGTCACGGCGAACAGCGCGTATCCCGTCAGGCGATGCCGCGGCCCGCGCGCGGGCACGGTCCGCGCGGCTCAATCCGCCAGCCGCTTGTCCGCGAGCGCCTTGCAGCAGTCTTCGTACACCCATTGCACGAGTTTGGCCCGATAGTCGAGATCGTCGGTATCGACGATTTCCTCGACCGCGTCGCGCGCCCACGACGCGTCGACGAACCCCGCATGCCGCTTCGCGATGTCCTGCGCGAGCGCCGCGAGCCTGGCGACCGACAGCCAGTCGGCCTGGCGGTGATGGCGGTCGAGCCAGCGGTGCGCGGCCTGCACCTGGAACGCGGCGTCCGGCCATGATTCGTTGAGGTAAAACGCGCCGAGGTTGCCGCAGGTGAGCCAGCAAAGCAGCTCCAGGCGGTCTTGCGAGCCGAGGGTATGGGATGCGTCGGACATGGCAGCGCTCACGAAGTGCGTCGATTCCGGGCGGCGCCGGCCGCAACGGGCCGATGCCGATATTAAAAACATAGCACGATGCGGGCCCGGCCGCGCACCCGGGCGGATGCTGACGTGGCGGCGACCCGACGGATGCCGCGCCGGCCGTGTGCGGCGGGCGGCGGAGCACCGGCGCGACGGGGCGACGGGGCGACGGGGCGCCGGTCCTTTCGAATCGCTGTCATTCGTCACACCCGTCACCGAAACGCTCGCTAGAATGGCGGCTTCCCTGGAGGCGGAACACGATGAAAATCTACGACCAGTTCTACATCGACGGCGCATGGCGCAAACCGGCCGGCACCGGCACGATCGACGTGATCGACTCGGGCACCGAAGCCGTGATCGGCCGGATTCCCGAGGGCGTCGCGTCCGACGCACAGGACGCGATCCGCGCGGCGCGCGCGGCCTTCGACGCGTGGGCGGCCACGCCGGCCGCGACGCGCGCGGGTTATCTGCGCAAGATCGTCGAGCATCTGCAGGCGCGCAGCGAGGAACTCGCGCAGTCGATCACCGGCGAAGTCGGCATGCCGATCAAGCTGTCGCGCGCGATCCAGGTCGGCGGCCCGATCTACAACTGGAAGGCGTACGCGAAGCTCGCCGAATCGTTCGAATTCGAGGCCCGGGTCGGCAATTCGCTGGTGGTGCGCGAGCCGGTCGGCGTCGTCGCGGCGATCACGCCGTGGAACTACCCGCTCAACCAGATCACGCTGAAGGTCGCGCCGGCGCTCGCGGCCGGCTGCACGGTGGTGCTGAAGCCGTCCGAAGTCGCGCCGCTCAACGCGTTCATGCTCGCCGAAGCGATCCACGAGGCCGGGCTGCCGGCCGGCGTGTTCAACCTCGTGTGCGGGTATGGCCCGGTCGTCGGCGAGGTGCTGGCGACCGACCCGGACGTCGACATGGTGTCGTTCACCGGCTCGACGCGCGCGGGCAAGCGCGTGGCCGAACTGGCGGCCGCGGGCGTCAAGCGCGTCGCGCTGGAGCTCGGCGGCAAGTCGGCATCGGTGATCCTCGACGACGCCGATTTCGCGACGGCGGTGAAGGGCACCGTCAACGCGTGCTACCTGAACGCCGGCCAGACCTGCTCCGCGCATACGCGGATGCTGGTGCCGGAAGCCCGCTACGACGAAGCGCGCGAGATCGCGAAGGCCGCGGCCGAAACGTACGTCGCGGGCGACCCGCGGCAGGAGGCGACGCGCCTCGGCGCGCTGGCGTCGGCCGTGCAGCAGCAGCGCGTGCAGGCGTACATCCAGCGCGGGATAGACGAAGGCGCGGAACTCGTGACGGGCGGCACCGGGTTGCCGGAAGGGCTCGCGAAGGGCTTCTTCGTGAAGCCGACCGTGTTCGGCCGCGTCGATCCGAAATCGACGATCGCGCAGGAAGAGATCTTCGGGCCGGTGCTGTCGATCATCACGTATCGCGATGAAGACGAAGCCGTGCGGATCGCGAACGATTCGCCGTACGGGCTCGGCGGCGCGGTGTGGGCCGGCAGCGACGAACGCGCGATGCGCGTCGCGCGCCGCATCCGCACCGGGCAGGTCGACATCAACGGCGGCACGTGGAACGGCGCCGCGCCGTTCGGCGGCTTCAAGCAGTCCGGGCACGGCCGCGAGAACGGCGTGTACGGGCTCGAAGAGTATCTCGAATACAAGTCGATGCAGTTGAAGCCGGCCAAGCCGGCCTGAGCGCCGCGCGCGGCCCGAACCGGAGACGGCACGTTCGCGTGCCGTTTTTTTATTGACGGCCGTCAAGGTGCGCGGCGGTGGATCGTCGATCATCGCGGTTCCGATGTTCCGACGAGGTTTCAGATGACCGTACGCACTTCCTTTCCGCCGCTGACGATTCGCGGCCGCACCTTGCTGCCCGTCGTGCAGGGCGGCATGGGCGTCGGCATCTCCGCGCACCGGCTGGCGGGCAGCGTCGCGCGCGAAGGCGCGGTCGGCACGATCGCGAGCATCGACCTGCGCCACCATCACGCGGATTTGCTCGCGCGTTGCCGCGCGCAACCCGATCGCGCGACGCTCGAAGCGGCGAACCTCGACGCGCTCGCGCGTGAGATCCGTCTCGCGAAAACGTACAGCGAAGGGCGCGGGATGATCGCGGTCAACGTGATGAAGGCGGTGAGCGCGCATGCGGACTACGTGCGGGTCGCGTGCGACGAGGGCGCCGACGCGATCGTGATGGGCGCGGGTCTGCCGCTCGACTTGCCCGACCTCACGCACGGGCACGACATCGCGCTGATCCCGATCCTGTCGGACAGCCGCGGGATCGCGCTGGTGCTGAAGAAGTGGATGAAGAAGCGGCGCCTGCCCGACGCGATCGTGATCGAGCATCCGGCGCACGCGGGCGGCCACCTCGGCGTCACGCAGATCGACGACATGCACGACGCTCGTTTCGATTTCGCGCGCGTGCTCGACGAGACCGCGCAGGTGATGGCGTCGCTCGGCATCGCCCGCGACACGATCCCGCTGATCGTGGCCGGCGGGATCAACAGTCACGATACGGTGCGCGCGGCGTTCGCGGCTGGCGCGGACGGCGTGCAGGTCGGGACGCCGTTCGCGGTGACCGAGGAAGGCGATGCGCATCCGCATTTCAAGCGCGTGCTCGCCGATGCGACGCCCGACGACATCGTCGAATTCGTCAGCGTGACGGGGCTGCCGGCACGCGCGGTGAAGACGCCGTGGCTCGATCGTTACCTGCGCAACGAGACACGCATTCGGACCAAGCTCGGCGCGCTGAAGCAGCGCTGCCCGACCGCGCTCGAATGCCTGAGCGTATGCGGCCTGCGTGACGGCATCGAGAAATTCGGCCACTTCTGCATCGATACGCGGCTCGCGGCCGCGTTGCGCGGCGATGTCGCGAACGGTCTGTTCTTCCGCGGCCGGGAGGCGTTGCCGTTCGGCCGCGCGATCCGCAGCGTGCGCGATCTGCTCGACCTGCTGCTGACGGGCAGTGCGACCGAGCCTGCGGCAAACCGTCCCACGTTTACGCTGGCTTGACCAATATCAAGATGACGAAAAGACCCTACAGGGAGAATGGAAACCATTCTTTGGGGGTCCGTACCATGCATAAAACGATTCGAACTTGTGTCACCGCTGCCGCCGTCGCGGCCACCATCGCGATGCCGTCGCTGTCGCACGCGGCGTCGCCGGGCGACGGCATCCATCAGGGTGACGTACTGGTTCGGCTTCGCGCGATCAGCATCCAGCCGAACGAGCGCGCGAGCGACACGCTCGGCGCGATCAACACGGGCGTGAACAACGCGATCGTGCCCGAGCTCGACTTCACGTACATGATCCGCGACTACCTCGGCGTCGAGCTGATCCTCGGCACGTCGCGGCATCAGTTGACGTCGAGTCTCGGCAATCTCGGCGGCGTGGGCGTGCTGCCGCCGACACTGCTGCTGCAGTATCACTTCAACCATGCGGGCAAGGTGCGCCCGTACGTCGGCGCCGGGTTGAACTACACGTATTTCTACAACAACGGACTCAACGTCGGCGGTGAGGGCGTGTCGATCAACAAGAGCAGCTTCGGCCCCGCGCTGCAGTTCGGCGTGGACGTGCAGCTGACGAAGAAGGTGTTCATGAACGTCGACGTGAAGAAGATCTGGATGAGCACCGATGCGACGCTGGGCGACAAGGGCATCGGCACGCTGCACATCGATCCGCTGATCGTCGGCGTGGGCGTCGGGATGAAGTTCTAGACGCGACGGAACAAGAACAGAGTTGGGGTTGGCGGCATGGCGGTCGGCATGCCGCTTTTTTTATGTGCGGGCGTCGCGGGCGGTATCGGGGTCCGGCTCGCAGCGCGCGTCGGCCCGCTCGTAGTAGCGCGTCGTGACGGGCGGCCGGTCCGGCAGTGCGATCGTCAGCCGACAGTGCTGGCCGTCCGGCAGCACGACGCGCAGCGGCATGCTCAACTGCGCGCCCGCGAGCAGCAGCTTGCCCGCGCTCGCGGATACGGTCACGAACCGGTCGTCGTCGTCGATGACGGTCGACAGCACCGGCAACGCCGCGCCGTTCGCTTGCGTCACGGTCAGCAACACGCGCCGCGTCGTCTCGACGGCGAATTCGACACGGCTCACCGAGCCGCGACCTGCTTCGACGGTCTGCATGCCGTTCTTCAGATCGATATTGCGCGGCAGGTCTTTCGTCCTGATCCGGATGAAGGTTTGCGCGTATGCGGGCAGCGACGCGATGACGGCCCGGCCGCGCCGATCGGTCCATACCGGGCCGGACGGCGTCGCGAGTTCGATGCCCGGCTGTTCGCCGACGCGCGCGAGCGCGAACGTGTCGCGAATCGCATACGGCGACAGCATGCCGGCGCCATCGATCCACGCGAGCGCGCCGCGCAGGTTGACGCTGAACATCGAGCGGCCGGCCCCGAACACGCCCGCGTTGACGGTGGCGCGCGCATGGTTCGGCGTCGCGCTGACGCTCGCGCGGATCGACGGCGACCGGCTCGCGGTGTCGTAGTCGGCCGCGACGCTGTAGTGGCCGGTACGGCCGAACGTGTCGGCGTAGCGTGCGCCGGAACGCACCGCATGGCCGTCGAGGTTCGCATAGGTGCCGACGTTGCGACGGCCGATCGGCACGCTCATGTTCACGTAGACCTGGGTGCCGCCCGCGCCGCGGCTGCCGAGCGTGCGGTTCACGTTCAGCGCGACCGATGCGCGTCCGAACGGACGCGTCCACGTGCCGGACACGCGCTGCAGCGCGGGGCCGTCGAACAGCCCGACGCGCGTGTAGTCGAACGACAGCGCGCCGAGTGCGCGATCGTGCCAGCCGAGTGTGGTCGCGAACTGGGTATGCGAGGGTGGCGTGAAGGCGTCCAGCGACCGGACGGCGTCGGTCAGCTCCCGGTATCCGGGCGTGCGTCGCACGAACGACAGACTGGCGCGCAGCGCCGTGTCGAGCGTGTTCGCCAATGCGATGCGGGCCTGGGTGCCGCGTCGGGCGGCGGTGCGGCTGACGTCGATGCCGACGGCCGCACCGAGCCCGGCAAGCGGCGCGAATTCGACGCGCGCGGCGCCCGACTGCAACGGCGACGACGCGAGGATGCCGGCGCTCAGCCGCGCACGCTGCCGGATCTGCCAGCCGCGCGTGGCGGTCGCGAGCCACGGCGCTTGCGCGTATCCGTCGTTCTGCAGGCGGCCGACGGCGATCGCCAGCCCTTGCGCCGCCGCGAGCCCGGCGCCGGGCAGCGACGCGCCCGGCACGACGAAGTGCTGAACGCCGCCGGTTGCCTCGACCACCGTCACATCGAGATCCGCGGCGCCGCTGACGAGCGGCAGGTCGCCCAGCGAAAACGGTCCGGGCGGCACCTGCGACGCGTGGATCAGCACGCCGAGCTGGCGCACCTCCACGCGTGCCTGCGTCCGGGCGATCCCGGTCACCCGGGCAGCGGCGCCGGGCGCGGCGGCCAGCGCTTCGTCGGGAAACGTCTGCACGCCGAACATCCGGCCCACCGTGAACAACGTCGATTGTGGAACGATCTGCCCGGCCTGCAGCGTCGTGCCGCGCGCGGAGAAGGTGCGCTGCGCGTATGCCGCCTGATGCTCGACGCCCATGCGGCCGTCCACCGACGTGACGATCTGGCTGCTGCGCACGATCCAGTCCGATGCGTTGAATCCGGCCTCGGTCGCGGCCTGCCAGTACTGCGACGTGCCGGCCGGATTGCGTGTCGTCATCGCAAGCACGTCGTAGTTGACCAGGCCGGCGAGACCGCCGCGTGCGAACGTATCCGGCGTGCGCGGGCGCGTATCGAGGGCGTCGGCCGGTACGACGAAATCGATCGCGCCGTCGGCCGGGCGCAACGTGACGATCGCCTGTGGATACGCGCGCCGGTAATCGTGGCAGGCGGTCGCGTCGCGGAACGTGTCGGGCGCGACAAGGCCGGCCGCACGCAACAGCTCGGGCGTGACGCACAGGTTGCCGTCGGTGTCGAAACGCGCATCGGCACGGCCGGCGCGCCGGCCGTTGACCGTCAGCCGGACGGCCGAGAGACCCGGCATGAAGCGCGGTGCGTGCGCGAAATAGCGGCTGGTCGTGGCGTCGATACCGTGCTCGCGCAACGCGCCTGCGTCGAATTCGAGCGCGTCGGTCGACGGGTGTGCGGGGCCGGCCGGCGCGGCGCACGGCGCGCTGCCCGCGCCGACGTACAGCCCGAGCGCGAGCAGTGCGTTTCGGCGATGAGCGGTGCGCGACATGGACGGTCCGAAAACGATGCCGTGCGGTCTACCGGTGCGAGGCCGCATCGGCCGCACGGGGCGCGAGCGCCGCGTCGTAGTGATCGACCGAGTAGCCGTAGACGGTGGCCGGGAAGATTCGTACCTGTTCGAGCGTTGCGGGACGCTCGGCGAGCGCGATCCGGCGGGTTTGCCCGGCCAGCACGTACGGCGCCGGCAGTGACACGATCTGCCGGGTCGGAAGCAGCTGCACTTTCTGTTCGAGGCGTACCACGTAGCGACTGTCGTTGCGCACGACCAGTTCGCCGCCTTCGACCGACCACTTCAACAACGTCCACGGTGCGTCGTTGCGCGCGAGATCGCGCGGCTGGATCAGCACGGGCAGGTTCTGGCGGATGATCGTCCGGATCTCGTTGCGGCCCGGACGCTGCGGCGGAATGCCCGAGAACGACGCGCGGGCGAGGCGCTGCGTGGCGAGCGGTGCGTCGCTGGCGAGGACGAACCGGACGAGCTGCACCGCACCGCCTTCGACTCGCGCGATCGGCGGGGTCACGACCACGAGCACGGCGTCGTCTTCGGGAATCGGTTCGATCGTCGTATGCAGCAGCGTCGGGTGATCGTCGGTGTTCTTGACCGAGATCGTGCCTTCGCCGTCGGCTTCGTCGACGATCACGACCGACGTTTCGGGCACGACGCCCATCGCGTGAACGGCGGCCGGGCCGAGCAGGCAACCGGCGAGCAGGGCGAGCGGGAAAAACCGCGGGAAATGGAGGGCTGGGAGGGTCATGGAACCGGCTGGCAGTTGGCGCAAGCGTGTGTCGCGCCGCCGCTTCGCGAAGCGGCGGCGCGGTCGACGCCTGTCAGGCGATCGAGTCAATCAATGGCACGACGCGTACCGGCATTACAGGTACACGAGGGACACGGTGGCGAGGCCGTCGAGATTGATTTCCTGGCTGAGGTCGAGATTCGACGTCTTGTCGATCGCGGCCTGCACGTCGAGCGTGCCGGAGAACACCTTCGCCGCGACCGGCACGGTCTGGCCTTTCTTGGCCCACGATTCGTAGCCGCCGGTGTTGTCGACCACGCCGTCGGAAGCCGTCCAGGTGGTGCCCTTGGTGCTCGAATAAATCGAATCGACGGCCGCGCCGTCGGCCTGGAACGAATTCTTCCGGAAACGGAATGCAAAGCCGCCGATATTCTTGCCGCTGGCCGTGCCGAGGCCGAATTGAACATTATCCGATTTCGACATGCCGAAGAAATTGATATTGCCGGAAAGGGCGCCGGTGCCGGCGCGATTATCCTGCGCCGTCAATGCGACGCGCGCGGCGGCGTCGCAGGTGATCGTGATCGAATCCGACAGGATCGCGAGCAGCGTGGGCGCGGTCGGGCTGAGTTGGGCCGAGCCGATCAGCCCGTAATCGAACGTGCCGCCGCCGGCCAGCGTCGGCGTGCACGCGCCGGGCTTCACCGTGCCGGTGACCTTGACGTCGAATGTGTCGGCGAAAGCCGCGGTGGTGCCCCATGCGAGCAGGCCTGCAATCACGAGGCGCGAGGCCTGGTTCGTCATCTTAACGAATTTCATCTGGACGTGTTCCTGGTGGCAATCCGGAATGCCGAAAATGGATTCGGCGATCCGGGTTTGTCTGGATTAATGAAATGAAACTTGCTCGCGGTTATTTCCGATGAGCGGAGGAAATTTATCAACTCGATTTCCGAAAAGAAATCGGACTTGTATAAATTTTCGAGGATATTTTTTATGAGATTTCCAGTTTTGGTCGGGAGGGGAATTCGATTTTCATGCGGAAAGCCGGTGTTTTAATTGTTAAGAATGTCAGATCAGATATTTTTAAACTTCGGCGACGATGAAGCGATATGGAATCGGCGTGCGCCGACGATGTTGACGAACGAAGTGCCCAACGGTTCGCACCGAGCGGTCGGCATTGGCGGCTCGGGACGGCGGACGCGTGACGTCATTGCGGCCGTCGCGTACGTCGGCAGCGGGAAGAGCGGGAAGAGCGGGAAGAGCGGGAAGAGCGGGAAGAGCGGGAAGAGCGGGAAGAGCGGGAAGAGCGGGAAGAGCGGGAAGAGCGGGGAGAGAGGGAAGGTGTCGCGTCGGTGCGCGGCGGTGTAACAGCGAAGGCGGGCAGGGAGGCTGGCCGGATGAAGTCGGCCGGGGGGCGAGCGAGCGGCGTGTGAGCGGACGGCGCTGCCCGATCGTTCGCATCGCGTCGGCCTGCGCCGACGCGGGACGCTTTAGAGCTTGTCGTACTGGAAGCGCATCGCGGTGCCTTCGCGCGTGATGCGTTCCCACACCGCGCGCTTTTCGTCGTCGCTCAGGAACACCCAGTTCGACACTTCGGCGGCCGTGCGGCCGCAGCCCTTGCAGACTTCGTCGAAGAGCGTCGAGCACACGCCGATGCAGGGGCTGTCGGGGAGGTCGTGAAGATTGGAGGCCATCGGGAGGGTTCGCGCAGTTGAATCGTCAGCCGCCATTTTAATGCATCGCGGCGGCCCGGCCGGTCGCTCGCGCCGGCATGCTGTCCCGGCGCGGCAGCGGGACAGTACGGCCGGGCGTTGCCTGCGGGCGCCGGGCGGGCACGCCGGGCATGCGAACGCGGGTTCGCCGCTGTCCGTTTTTCCGGGTGGACAGCCGTCGATTACCCGATAGAATTCCCCCGGAACGCCCCGCCGCGCGGGCGGCCCGACGGGCCGGCGGCGGTAATCTGTTCCGTTTGCGCGACACCGGCATGATTTTTTTGTGACGGGGCGCGAATGATGGTAGTTTTCGGGGTTTTCGAGGGGCGGCGCGCCCGAATGCGCCGCCATGACGAGGCAGACGGCAGCCGGGCAGTGTGTCCGGCCGGAGGGAGAACGGGATGAAAGCAAAGGTAGTGGGCCGGTTCGCAGCGCTCGCGCTGTGCGTGGGTGCATCGGCGGCAGCGGCGAAGGATACGCAGCTCAATGTCTATAACTGGTCGGACTACATTGCGAAGGACACGATCCCGAACTTCGAGAAGCAGACGGGCGTCAAGGTCCGCTACGACAACTACGACAGCGACGACACGCTGCAGGCGAAGCTGCTGACGGGCAGCTCGGGCTACGACATCGTCGTGCCGACCAGCAACTACGCGGGCAAGCAGATCGCCGCCGGCATCTTCGCGCCGCTCGACAAGTCGAAGCTGCCGAACCTCAAGTACCTCGATCCGCAACTGATGGCGCTCGTCGCCGGCGCGGACCCGGGCAACAAGTACTCGGTGCCCTGGGCGTACGGTACGACCGGCCTCGCATACAACCTGACGAAGGCGCAGCAGGCGCTCGGCAAGGTGCCGCTCGACAACTGGGACATCCTGTTCAAGCCGGAAAACCTCGCGAAGCTGAAGACCTGCGGCGTGTCGGTGCTCGACGCGCCCGACCAGATGTTCGCGGCGACGCTGCACTACATCGGCAAGGATCCGATGAGCACGAACCCGGCCGACTACAAGGCCGCGATGGACGTGCTGAAGAAGATCCGTCCGTACATCACGCAATTCAACTCGTCGGGCTACATCAACGACCTGGTCGGCGGCGACATCTGCTTCGCGTTCGGCTGGTCGGGCGACGTCGTGATCGCGAAGCATCGCGCGATCGAGGCGAAGAAGCCGTACAAGGTCGAGTACTACATTCCGAAGGGCGGCGCGCCGGTGTGGTTCGACGTGATGGCGATCCCGAAGGATGCGAAGAACAAGGAAGCCGCGCTGCAGTGGATCAACTACATCGAGGATCCGAAGGTGCACGCGGCGATCACCAACGCGGTGTACTACCCGAGCGCCAATGCCGAGGCACGCAAGTACGTGCGGCCCGACGTCGCGAACGACCCGGCCGTCTACCCGCCGGCCGACGTCGTGAAGACGCTGTTCCTGCTCAAGCCGCTGCCGCCTGAAATCCAGCGTCTGCAGACGCGTCTGTGGACCGAGCTGAAGTCGGGCCGCTGACGCGAGCCGAAGTGAATCAGCAGTCATGAAGCCCCTGGTGCCCCCGGGGGCTTTGTTCGTCTAACGCAGGAGAGAAGCAGCACATCATGAATAGCCAGTCGGGCGCGCCGGTCGCGGGCGCGCCGTTCTCCGTTTCCTCCTCCGGCGCCGATGCGCGCGCCGAGAACTTTGTCCAGATCGTCGACGTCGTCAAGAAATTCGGCGACACCGAAGCCGTGCGCAGCGTCAACCTGACCGTGCGCCAGGGCGAGCTGTTCGCGCTGCTCGGCAGCTCGGGCTGCGGCAAGTCGACGTTGCTGCGGATGCTCGCGGGCCTCGAGACGGTCACGTCGGGCAAGATCCTGATCGACGGCGAGGACCTCGCGCAGATGCCGCCGTACAAGCGGCCCGTGAACATGATGTTCCAGTCGTATGCGCTGTTCCCGCACATGTCGGTCGAGTCGAACGTCGCGTTCGGGCTGAAGCAGGAAGGCACGCCGAAGGCCGAGCTGAAGGCGCGCGTCGCGTCCGCGCTCGAACTCGTGCAGATGGGCAAGTATGCGAAGCGCAAGCCGCATCAACTCTCCGGCGGCCAGCAGCAGCGCGTCGCGCTCGCGCGTTCGCTGGTCAAGCGCCCGAAGCTGCTGCTGCTCGACGAGCCGATGTCCGCGCTCGACAAGCAGATCCGCCAGCGCACGCAGATCGAGCTCGTCAACATTCTGAACAAGGTCGGCGTCACCTGCATCATGGTCACGCACGATCAGGAAGAGGCGATGACGATGGCGAACCGCCTCGCGGTGATGAGCGAAGGCCAGATCGTGCAGATCGGCTCGCCGAACGAAGTGTACGAATACCCGAACAGCCGCTTCTCGGCCGAATTCATCGGCTCGACGAACCTGTTCGACGGCGTGACGGTCGAGGACGAACCCGATCACGTGTACATCGAATCGCCGGAACTGCCGAGCCGGCTGTACGTGAGCCATGGCATCTCCGGCCCGCTCGGGATGCCGGTCACGGTGTCGGTGCGCCCCGAGCGGATCGCGCTCACGCGCAAGCCGCCCGAAGGCGCGTTCAACTGGGCGCGCGGCCGGATCAGCAACGTCGCGTACATGGGCGGCTATTCGCTGTATCACGTGAAGCTCGATGGCGGCAAGACGGTGATCGCGAACGTGTCGAGCCTCGCGATTTCGGAACTCGACACGCCGGCGCTCGGCGACGAGATCTACGTGCGCTGGAGCGCGACCGCCGGCGTGGTGCTGACGTCATGAACGCGTTCAAGTCCCTGCTCGAGTGGCCGGTGCGGCGCTTCAACCTGACGGGCGCGACGGCGGTCGTCGCCGGGCCGTTCACGTGGCTCGTGCTGTTCTTCCTCGTGCCGTTCGTGCTGGTCGTGAAGATCAGCTTCGCGGAGCTGCAGCTCGGCATCCCGCCGTATACGGAGCTTGCATCGTACGCGGACGGCGTCGTGCACATCGCGCTGAACCTGTCGCACTACGCGTTCCTGTTCACGGACAGCCTGTATTTCGCGACCTACGTGAACTCGGTGTGGGTCGCCGCGATCACGACGCTGCTGTGCCTGCTGCTCGGCTATCCGATGGCGTACTACATCGCGCGCTCGAACCCGGCCACCCGCAACCTGCTGATGATGGGCGTGATGCTGCCGTTCTGGACGTCGTTCCTGATCCGCGTGTATGCGTGGATCGGCATCCTGAAGAACAACGGCCTGCTGAACAACTTCCTGATGTGGATCGGGCTCACGCATACGCCGATCGAGCTGTACCGCACCAACTACGCCGTATACATCGGGATGGTGTATTCGTACCTGCCGTTCCTCGTGATGCCGCTCTACGCGCACCTCGTGAAGATGGACCTGCGCCTGCTCGAAGCCGCGTACGACCTCGGCGCGAAACCGTGGAAGGCGTTCGTGCAGATCACGCTGCCGCTGTCGAAGAACGGGATCATCGCGGGCTGCCTGCTGGTGTTCATCCCGGCGGTCGGCGAGTACGTGATTCCGGAGTTGCTTGGCGGCGCGAATACGCTGATGATCGGCCGCGTGATGTGGAACGAGTTCTTCAACAACGCGGACTGGCCGATGGCGTCGGCCGTGACCTGTGCGATGGTGTTGCTGCTGCTCGTGCCGATGGCGATGTTCCAGCACTTCCAGGCGAAGGAACAGGGGGGGCGTCGATGAAGCCGAATCGCTACCTGCAATTCGCGGCGCTGTTCGTCGGCTTTGCGTTCCTGTACGTCCCGATCATCAGCCTGATCGTCTATTCGTTCAACGAGTCGAAGCTCGTCACCGTGTGGTCGGGCTTCTCGTTCCGCTGGTACGCGGCGCTCGCCGAGGACGACGAGCTGCTGACGGCCGCGTGGCTGTCGCTGAAGATCGGCGTGCTGACCGCGTTCGCATCGGTGTTCATCGGCACATGGGCCGGCTTCGTGCTCGCGCGGATGGGGCGCTTTCGCGGCTTCGCGCTGTTCAGCGGGATGATCAACGCGCCGCTCGTGATCCCCGAGGTGATCCAGGGGATCTCGCTGCTGCTGCTGTTCATCGAGCTCGCGAAGTGGATCGGCTGGCCGGCCGAGCGCGGCGTGTTCACGATCTGGCTCGGCCACGTGATGCTGTGCATCTCGTACGTCGCGATCATCGTGCAGTCGCGCGTGCGCGAGCTGAACCCGTCGCTGGAAGAGGCCGCGCTCGATCTCGGCGCGACGCCGCTGAAGGTGTTCTTCACGATCACGCTGCCGCTGATCTCGCAGGCGCTGATCGCCGGCTGGCTGCTGTCGTTCACGCTGTCGATCGACGACCTCGTGCTGTCGGCGTTCCTGTCGGGCCCCGGCTCGACGACGTTGCCGCTCGTCGTGTTCTCGCGCGTGCGCCTCGGGCTGAACCCGGAGATGAACGCGCTCGCGACGCTGTTCATCATCGCGGTGACGGCCGGCGTCGTGATCGCGAACTTCGTGATGCTGCGTCAGGAGCGCAAGCGGATGGCGGGGTTCGCGGCCTGACGCGCCGATTGCGGCCGTCATGAAAAACGCCCGGTGCCGACGACGAGTCGGCCCGGGCGTTTCGTTTTGGCGAGACGAGTGGCGGGGGGAAGAGTCCCTATATTGCTGGTGGGTACCGCGGGGGGGGGGAATGAAATTTTCAGAATTGTTTGGTGCAAGTCTGACTGCCGCGATCGTGGCAGGCTTGCTCATCGGTTTTTTGTCCGTCAAGGATTTCGGTAGCGTTTCGATCGCGTTTTCCGTTGTTGCTTTCGCGGTTGCATTTCCCGTGGCAATGCTGCTCTCGTATCCGATCTATTGGGCGGGCACACGACTGCCGCAGAAGGTTGTCTTACCGATGCTGGTCGTCGTGGGTGGCGTGGTGGGATCGATCGTTCTTGCGGTTCTGACAAATGCAGCATGGCCGAACGTCGCAAGAAGCGAAGGAATTGCCTGGCTGTATTCGGCAATCGGAGCGATGTGCGCGGTTTCGGCGCTGTGCTATGTCGAGCGATCGCGGATTGCCGACAAACTGTGCAAATGGCGCAAGTGATGATCATGCCGCGTTTGTTTTGAGGGAGACTGACCATCGTTTCGTTGTCCGGAGCGCGATAACCCGCGAGCATCGCGAGTTCAGCTACCGAACGCGGCCTTGGCCAGCAGCCCGAGCGCGACGCACACGAGCACGGCCGCGAAGCCGGCCTGCACGTGCCGCGCGGCGAGGTGGCGCGACGCGCCGCGGCCGGCGGCCATGCCGAGCGCGGTCGCGACGGTGAACCACAGCGTCACGTCGAGCGGCGCGCGCGTGCCGGACACGAGCGTCGCGAGCACGCCGCCGGTGCCGACCAGCGCGATCACCATCAGCGACGTCGCGACCACCCCGTGCATCGACACGTTCGTGAACTTGCGCAGCATCGGCACGATCACGAAGCCGCCGCCGACGCCGAGCAATCCCGTCATCAGGCCGGTGACCGCGCCGGTCGATGCCAGCGCGATGCCCACGGGCCACGACCACACGAGCCGGCCGGTGTCGGGGTTGATGCGGCCGACGCACAGCGGTGACGCGTCGGCATCCGCCGCGACCCGCCGCAGCGCCTGTCGCAGCAGGCGGCCGGCGACGACCAGCATCGTCAGCGCGAACAGCGTGAGCAGCAGGCGCTGCGGCAGCACGTGCGCGAGCCGCACGCCGAGGGTGGTCAGCGGCACGCCGGCCACGGCCATCAGCAACGCCGCGCGGTAGCGCACGAGCCCGCGGCGAAAGCCTTCGAGCGCGCCGAGCGCGGCGCTGCCGGCCACCGCGACGAGCGCGACGGGCGTGGCCTGCTGCATCGGCCAGCTCATCCCGACGACGAGCGCGGGCACCGCGAGAATGCCGCCGCCGGCGCCGGTCAGGCCGAGCACGGCGCCCACGAAGCCGCCGAGTACGAGGGAAATCAGCATGACGTCATCGCGCTCCGGTCAACCTGCGATCGCGGGCTTCGCGAGCCATTCGCGGCCCTTGAGCATCGCCTTCCAGTAGAGCGGCGGCAGCACGCGCTCCTTGAGCAGCCACGCGAGCCGCGACGGGCGCTTGCCGTCGATCAGCCAGGCGGGGAAGGTCGGCGCGACCTTGC
The DNA here is from genome assembly GCF_015712265.1 of Burkholderia sp. 9777_1386. Taxonomy (NCBI): domain Bacteria; kingdom Pseudomonadati; phylum Pseudomonadota; class Betaproteobacteria; order Burkholderiales; family Burkholderiaceae; genus Burkholderia; species Burkholderia sp. 9777_1386. Next base: position 43,249 of record NZ_JACCQB010000037.1, read on the forward strand.
CGCCGTACAGGAATTCGGCGAGCACGATCTTGCCGCGCTCGACGGTGAGCGGGCACGAGCCGTAGCCGTCGTAGGCGGCGTCGCCGTGCGCGCGGCCGAGCGACGCGAGCAGATTGTGCGCGACGACGGGCGCCTGCTTGCGGGCGGCCGCGGCGGTTTTCGCATTGGTCGTGTTGGTGACGTCGCCGAGCGCATAGATGTCGGCAAACTGCTTGTGCCGCAGCGTCGCCGGATCGACGTCGATCCAGCCGGCCGCGTCGGCGAGCGGGCTCGCGCGCACGAAGTCGGGCGCCTTCTGCGGCGGCACCACGTGGATCATGTCGAACGACCGCTCGACGGTTTCCTTGCCGCCGTCCGGCAGCGCGCGCGAGAACGTCGCGCGGCGCGCGGGCCCGTCGATCGCGACGAGGTTGTGGCCGAACGACAGCGCGATGTCGTAGCTTTTCACGTACTCCATCAGCGCGGGTACGTAGTCGGCGACGCCGAACAGCGCGCCACCCGCATTCAGGAATTCGACGTTCGCGGCGTCGAGGCGCCCCGTGCGCCGCCAGTGATCGCACGACAGGTACATCGCCTTTTGCGGCGCGCCCGCGCACTTGATCGGCATCGGCGGCTGCGTGAACAGCGCATTGCCGCCGCGGAACGCGCGCACGAGTTCCCACGTGTACGGCGCGAGATCGTAGCGGTAGTTCGACGTGACGCCGTTGCGGCCGAGCGTGTCGGCGAGGCCGTCGATCGCGTGCCAGTCGAGCTTGAGCCCCGGGCACACGACGAGCTTGCGATAGCCGATGCGCCGGCAGCCGTCGAGCACGACCGCGTGAGCGTCGGGCTCGAAGCCCGCGACCGCGGCGCGGATGCGCTGCACGCTGCGCGGCAGCACGTCGGTCATCGGCCGCGCGGTGGTCCCGGGCTGGAACACGCCCGCGCCGACCATCGTCCAGCCGGGCTGGTAATAGTGGACGTCGGCGGGATCGATCACCGCGATGTCGAGCGACGCGTCGCGCGCGAGCAGGCTCGACGCGACCGCGATGCCGGCGGCACCCGCGCCGACGATCACGATGTCGTGCCGTGCGTCCACGGCGGGCGTGCTCTGGCGGCTGTCCTGCGCGATACGCGATGCAAGCGCGCTCAGGTCGTAGCCGGCCGCGCCGGCGGTGGCGACGAGGTCGTCCAGCGGACGCAGCCCCGCCTGCGACAGCGCCCACAGCGTGGCCGAGCGCGTGCCGCTGCGGCAGTACGCGAGCACGGGCCCGTCGAGCGACGCGACCAGCGCGCCGAATTGCGCGGCCTGGTCGTCGGTCACCTTGCCGGTATCGACCGGCAGGTAATGCACGTCGATGCCGAGCGGCGCAGCGGCCGCGCGGATCTCGGTGACGGTCGGCTGGTCGGCGCCTTCGCCGTCGGGCCGGTTGCAGATGATCGCGCGGATGCCCGCCGCGTGAAGCGCGGGCAGGTCGGCCGCCGCGATCTGCGGCGAGACCGACAGCGCGTCGGTCAGCTTGCGGATGTTGGTCATGTCGGAGTTCTCGGTGGGGTGCGGGCGCTCAGATCGCGTCGAGCGGAATCTTCAGATAGCGCACGCCGTTGTTCTCGGGCTCGGGCAGGTGGCCGGCGCGCATGTTGACCTGCACCGACGGCAGCATCAGCACGGGCATGTCGAGCGTCGCGTCGCGCGCGGTGCGCATCGCGACGAAATCGTCCTCGCTCACGCCGTCCTTCACGTGCACGTTCGCGCGGCGCTGCTCGGCGACGGTCGTCACGAACTGCACGTCGCGCCCGCCCGGCTGGTAGTCGTGGCACAGATACAGGCGCGTGTCGGGCGGCAGCGCGAGCACGCGTGCGATCGAGCGGTACAGCGTGCGCGCGTCGCCGCCGGGGAAGTCGCAGCGCGCGGTGCCGTAGTCGGGCATGAACAGCGTGTCGCCGACGAACGCCGCGCGTTGCGTCGCGTCGTCGACGCAGTAGGTCATGCACGCGGGCGTGTGGCCCGGCGTGTGCAGCGCGCGGATCGTCAGGGCGCCGAGCGCGAGCGTGTCGCCGTCGTCGACGAGCCGGTCGAACTGGCGACCGTCTTCCACGAAGCCCGGTTCTGCGTTGAACAGCGTGCCGAACACGTGCTGCACGCGGCGCACGTGCGAACCGATCGCGATCTGGCCGCCGACCCGTGCTTTCAGGTACGGCGCGGCCGACAGGTGGTCGGCGTGCACGTGCGTCTCCAGCAGCCAGTGCACGGTCGCGCCGAGTTCGGCGACGCGCGCGATCAGCCGGTCGGCGCTGGCGGTGCGCGTGCGGCCGGATTTCGGATCGTAGTCGAGCACGCTGTCGATCAGCGCGCACGCGCGGCTCGCCGTATCGAGCAGGAGATAGCTGACGGTGTGGGTGGCCGGGTCGAAAAAGCCTTCGACCGACAGGGCGGGGGCGTTGCTCACGGGGTGTCCTCGATCGGGTTCTGCATCTGCAATCGCGATCTTTACCTCAAGAAGCGTGCCAGCCGGCCGCGCGGCGCCGGCCGATGTGGCAGGGACTTGATTCGGCTCGGTTTTTCGGCGCGGTGGCGGCCCGGTGGACGAAACGGCGGCATCCGGTGGCGGCCCAGGACTGCCACAACTGGCAGTGTCGTGGCAGAATTGGCAGTCAGCCTGGCAGTCCGTCCGGGCATCCCTTCGCCAAGCGAGCTTCCGCATGCCTCCGCACGACACCATTCCGATCGTTCCCGCACCGCGCCGCGACGCGATGCCGGACGTCCGCGCGCTCGTCGCGTATCTCGAGCAGGACCCGCAGCCGATGATCGTGGTCGATCCCGACTACCGCATCCTCGCGGCGAACGATGCGTACCGGCGCCAGTTCGGTGTAGCCGGCGTCGAGCACGTGGGCCGGCATTGCTTCCAGGTGTCGCATCACTACGACGTGCCGTGCGACCAGGCCGGCGAGCATTGCCCGATGAAGCAGGCGCTCGAGTCGCGCGGGCTGAACCGCGTGCTGCACATCCATCACACGCCGCGCGGCCCCGAGCACGTCGACGTCGAGCTGCGGCCGATCTTCGACGCGGACGGCAACGTGATCGCGTACGTGGAGCGGCTGACGACGGTGCGCAGCGCGTCCGCGCAGCCGAGCGCGGAAGGGCTCGTCGGCGGCGCCGACGCGTTCAACGCGGCGCTCGGCGCGCTGCAGCGCGTCGCGCCGTCGACGCTGCCGGTGCTGCTGCTCGGCGAATCGGGCACCGGCAAGGAGTTGTTCGCCCGCGCGCTGCACGAGGCGAGCGATCGCGCGATGGGGCCGTTCGTCGTCGTCGATTGCTCCGGGATCGCCGAGACGCTGTTCGAGAGCGAGCTGTTCGGCTACGAGAAGGGCGCGTTCACGGGCGCGAACCAGCGCAAGCCGGGCCTCGTCGAAACCGCGCAGGGCGGCACGCTGTTTCTCGACGAGATCGGCGACGTGCCGTTGCCGATGCAGGTGAAGCTGCTGCGGCTGATCGAATCGGGCACGTTCCGGCGCGTCGGCGGGGTCGAGGCGCTGCGCGCCGATTTCCGGCTCGTCGCGGCCACGCACAAGCCGCTGCGCGAGATGATCGACGACGGCCGGTTCCGGCAGGACCTCTATTACCGGATCAACGCGTTTCCGATTCCGCTGCCGGCACTGCGCGAACGGCGGGGCGACGTCGCGCTGCTGGCCGAATCGATCCTGCGGCGGATCGCGAACGCGCGCGGCAACGCGGGCGACGCACATGCGCGGCCGTTCGTGCTGACCGAGCGCGCCCGGGCGTGCCTCGACGCATATGCATGGCCCGGCAACATCCGCGAGCTGCGCAACGTGCTGGAACGCGCGTGCCTGTTCGCCGATGACGGGACGATCCGCGTCGAGCATCTGCCGGCCGAGCTCGTCGCGGCAGCGGCGGCGCCGCAGGCGCAGGCGGCGGACGCGCGCGGCGTGTCGGACGCGGAGCTGGTCCGTATTGCGCGCACGTTCGCCGGCACGCGCAAGGCGCTGGCCGAGCGGCTCGGATTGAGCGAACGGACGCTGTACCGGCGGATGAAGGCGCTCGGCCTCGGCACGCGCGGGCGCTGAACGGGCAGGTCGCGCGCGGCGGGCAGCGGCACGCGGCCTTGCCCCACCCCGACTGGACGGTGCGCGACCACGACCGGGCCCACGCTCGGTCCGTTGCGCGCGATACGGGCGGGGCGGTACGAGTCAAGCACGCTTCGCGATAAAAAATTACAACGGGACAACAATTAATTATCGTTTTACGATAATTATCGACGTACAATCGACGCTCGTTCATTCGTCGTCGAGGAGACGTCATGCATTCCGATCGCATCGCCCGTATCAGCCAGCGGATGGCCACCGTCACGCTGGGATTCATCTTCTGCATGCTGGTGCTCAACGCCGCGTGCTGGCTGTTTCCGTCGCTGAGCGCGGCCTCGGGGCCCGGCTTCGTCTTCGGCCTCACGGATTCGGTGCTCTCCAACCTGCATGTGGATGTCGCCGCGTTCCCGTGGTGGCAGAAGGCGGTTGCCATCGTGCTGTCGAGCGTGCCGCTCGTCGCACTCGCAAACGGCCTGCGGCATCTGCGCGCGCTGTTCCGCACCTATGCGCGGCGCGACTATTTCTCCGCACAGGCGGCTGGCCACCTCGGCAAGACGGGGCGGGCGATCGGCCTGTGGGTGGTGCTGAGCCTGCTGTGCGAGCCGCTGCTGAGCGTGTGGGCGACGCTGCGCGAACCGGTCGGCCATCGGGTGGTCAGCGTCGGTTTCACCCTGCCGTACGTGGTCGCGTTGTTCACCGCCGCGTGCATTGCGGTCATCGCGCACATTCTCCGGCAGGCGAGCGAGCTCGACGCCGAGCATCGGCAATTCGTCTGAGGCGCGCGATGACGATCGTAGTCAAGCTCGACGTGATGCTCGCGACGCGCAAGGTCCGCTCGAAGGATCTGGCGGCAGCCGTCGGCATCACCGAACAGAATCTGTCGCTGCTCAAGCAGGGGAAGGTCAAGGGCATCCGCTTCGCGACGCTCGAGGCGATCTGCCGTTATCTCGACTGCCAGCCGGGCGACCTGCTCGCATTCAGCGATGACGGCGGCGGCGAGCCCGACTGACGCAGCGCGCACGCGGCGTGTCGATGCGGGCGGGCGCCGTCGGTCGCGCGTGGTTGCGCTGGCCGTCGCGGTGTCCGTATCGATCCACGTGGCCGGATGGTTCGTGCTGCAATGGGCGCCGCGGCCGGCCGGCCCGAACACCGGCGAGAAGCCGCGGATCGCGCTGCGTGTCGAGTGGATTCCCGCGCGACCGGCGCCCGCGGTGATCGCACGCGAGGCCGGGCGGGCCGGCCCGAGCCCGGGCAGGCGCGGCACCGGACAATCGGCGAAACGTTCCGCGGCGGTGGCGGATGCGCGTAGGGCGGCGCGTTCGTCTCCGGATGCGCCGGGTACGTCGCGCAGGCCAAGCGAAACCCGCGCCGGCCCAAGCACGGCCGCACGCGATGGCCCTCCGGCCACCGCTGCAAGCGCCGATCTCGACTGGCGTCGCGATCTGGACGCGATCGGTGCACGGCAACGCGCGGCGCGCAGTCCGGCGCAGGCGGCGGTCGGCGCGTTGGGCGCATCGTCGGGCGGCGCGGCGCCGCGTCGTCGCACCGTCGATGCACAGCTGGCCGACGGGATATCGGGCGCGCGTCGTGCCGATTGCCGGCATGCGTACGCGGGTGCAGGCCTGCTCGCGTTGCCGATGCTCGCGCTGGACGCGGTTCGCGATACCGACTGCCAATGGTGAAACGGGCGGCACACGGGAATCCATGTGCCGCCCGCGCGAATTATGCGATCAGCGCGCCGGCGCCAGCTGCGCCATCGCTTCGCGCACGAAACCGAGCAGCGTGTCGTCGGTCCACGAATCCTTCGTCAGCGCCGGCTCGTTCATCAGCGCGTGGCGGAATTTCGCATGCGTGGCCGGATCGTGGCCCGCGTAGCTGCAGAACAGCTCGAGCCAGCGCTGCGCGAGCGCGCGGCCGTGCGGCGAATCGGGCCGCGTGCCCGCATCGATCGCGTCGCGCACGTCGGCCATCAGTTGCGGCCATTCCATCGCGCGTTCGGCGTAGTGCGCGCGCATGAAGCGGATCTCGTCCGGCGTGAGGTATTTCTCGAAGAGCCGCATCTTCGTTTCCGACGAAGCGCGCAGCACATAGTCGCGCAACGCGGTCGAAATGCCGATCTTCGACTGCATCGACGGTTCGTGCTCGTGCATCAGGTTCAGCTTCGCGAGCAAGCGCGGATCGTTGTTCGTGTCGCGCACCAGCAGCGCCATCCAGCGCGCGGCGAGCGCACGGACGCGCTCGTCCTCGGCGGGCACGCCCGCATCGTGCAGCGCACGCACGTCGGCAACGAGCGCGATCCATTCCGCGTCGCCCGCCTGGCTCTTCTGGTACATCGGCAGGCGCGCGAGTTCTTCCTCGGAAAAATATTTGTCGTACACGGTCATCAACTCCAGTGTGGTGAGCCAATCGGCCAGTTCCGGCTCGGTGCCCGCCGTGAGCTGCGCATGCAGGCTCACGAGCCGTTCGCGCAGCTGCGCGGTTTGCGCGAGCTGGCGGTCGAGCGACGCGATCTGTTTCGCGACGACATCGACGAGCGGGGTGCCGGGCCGGTTCAGGTAGTCGCCGATTTCGGCGAGCGACAGTCCGAAGCGACGCAGGGCCTGGATCTGGTGGAGCCGGGCGATGTCGTCGCGGTCGTACAGCCGGTAGCCGTTGTCGGCGCGCGCCGAAGGCGTCAGCAGGCCGATTGCGTGATAGTGATGAAGCGTGCGGACGGTCAGCCCGCTGCGTTTCGCCAGTTCTCCCACTTTCAGCCGCATTCGTTCCTCCGTTCGGTGCGCACACTGGAGTCTCGAACGTTACGCTACGTGAGGGTCAAGCGGAAGATCGGCGATCGGACGCGCGTGTCGGGAATCCGTACGCGCGTCCGATCGAAGGGGCCGGCTATTGCGCCGAAGGGGCGGCCGCGGGCGTGGCGGCGCGTGCCTGCGTGCCGGCCGTGCCGTCGCCGGCCGCGTGGCCGGTTTCAGCGGACTTGTCGCCGGTGTCGGCCGGCGGCGTGCCCATCGCCTGGTACAGCCGCGCGGTATCCGCGAACCGGGCGCCGGTCGCCCGAATCTCGTCGAGCCGCGCATTGCGGTACTGCAACTCGCTCGCGCGCGCGGCCGACGGCGGCAGCGCGCCGAGCCGCACGCGAGCCGCCGCGTCGTCGTACGCGCCCCGCGCGGACAGCGCGGCGCGCGACGACGCCTCGAGCGCCTCCGCGTCGTGCTCGAGCGCCGCGAGCGAATCGGCGACGTTCTGGAACGCGCCGAGCACCGCCTGCTTGTACTGGTCGACCGCGGCCTCGTAGGTCGCCTTCGCCGCGCGGCGCTGGGCGAGCAGCGCGCCGCCGTGAAAGATCGGCTGGCTCAGCGACGCGCCAACGTTCCAGATCGCGCCGGCGCCCGACAGCATCGCCGGCCAGCTGAAGCCGCCTTTGCCCATCGCCGCCGACAGCGACAGTTGCGGAAACATCTGTGCGGTCGCGAGGCCCACTTCGGCGGCGGCGGCCTTCAGCCCCGCGTCGGCGGCCTGGATGTCCGGGCGGCTTCGCAGCAGGTCCGACGGCACGACGACGGGCACCTGCTCGGGCAGGTGCAGATCGGTGAGCGCGAGATCGGCCGGCGGCCGGTCGGGCGTGCGGCCGACCAGCACCGCGAGCGCATGGCGGGCCGAGTCGCGCTGCTGGCGCAGCGCGGGCAGGCTCGCCGCGAACGTGTCGGCGCTTTGCCGGGCGTTCAGCGCGTCGCCGCGCGAGGCCGAACCGAGCGCGTGGCGTCGCTCGGCGTCGTGCGCCTGGTCGTTCGCGAGCGCGACGAGCCGCTCGGTCGTGTCGATCTGCGCATTGAGCACCGACACGGTGATCGACGCGGTGACGATGTTCGCGGCCAGCGCGCGCCGCGCGGATTCGAGCTGGAACGCGCTGACGTCGACGCGTTTCGCGAGCGCGCGGTTCGCGAAGCGCGACACGCCGAACAGGTCGACCGTATAGCTCGCCTGCAATTGCCCGACGAACGTGTCGTACAGCAGCGTCGGCGCGCCGAGCGCGGGAATCGGCACGCCGAGCGCGCGCTGGCGCGTGGCCTGGCCGCCCGCGTCGATCGACGGCAGCATCGAGCTGCCGATCTGTCCGCGCAACTGTTCGCGCGCGGCATCCAGCGAATGCGACGCCGCGCTCAGCGTCGGGCTGTTGCGCAGCCCTTCTTCGACGAGCGCGTTCAGCGCGTCGGAACGGTACTGTTTCCACCAGTCCGGCACCGGCTGCGCGCCGACCTCGAACTGCTGCGCGACGCCGTGCGCGGACACGGTCTGCTGGACTTGCGGCGCGGCGCCGTAGTGCGCGGGCGCCGGCATCGCGGGCGGCTCGCCGCTCGGCGCGAACCATGCGCAGCCCGCGAGCGGGGCGGCGATGCTCGCCACCGCGAGCGCGCGTGCGGCTTTCGTTTTCAGGGTCATCGATCGATCCATGGTCAGGCTCCCGACGGCGCGGCAGGCGTGCCGCCTGGCGGCGGGCCGTCCTGCGGGTCGCGTTCGTCGCGCTTCACGCGGAACCACGTCGCGTACAGCGCAGGCAGGTAGAACAGTGTCAGCACGGTCGCGCTCGTGATGCCGCCCATCAGCGCGGTCGCCATCGGCCCGAAGAAGTTCGAGCGCAGCAGCGGGATCAGCGCGAGCACCGCGGCCGCGGCCGTGAGCGTGATCGGCCGGAAGCGCCGCACGGTCGCGCCGATGATCGCGTCGACGCGACCGTGGCCGACCGCGATGTCCTGCTCGATCTGGTCGACCAGGATCACCGAGTTGCGCATGATGATCCCGAACATCGCGATCACGCCGAGCATCGCGACGAAGCCGAACGGCTGGCCGAACAGCAGCAGCGTCGCGACCACGCCGATCAGCCCGAGCGGCGCGGTCAGCACGACCATCAGCACGCGCGAGAAGCTCTGCAGCTGGATCATCAGCAGCGTGAACACGGCGATCGCCATCAGCGGCATCTGCGCGTTGATCGACTTCTGCGCCTTCGCGCTTTCCTCGACCGAGCCGCCGATGTTGATCTGATAGCCGACCGGCAACTGCGCGCGCAGCGCATTCAGCTTCGCGTCGACCGCATGCGTGACGTCGATGCCCTGCGCGCCGGCGCGCACGTCCGACTGCACGGTGATGGTCGGCTGGCGGTCGCGCTCCCACACGACGCCGTATTCGAGCGTCGGCGTGAAGCGGCCGAGCGAGCCGAGCGGCACGGGGCCGTTCGGCGTCGGCAGCGCGAGGCCCGCGAGTTTCGCCGGATCGACGCGGTCGGCCCGCGGCGCGCGCAGGTCGACGGCGATCAGCTTGTCGCGCTCGCGATACTGCGTGACCGTCGTGCCGGACAGCGTCATCGCGAGGAAGCTCGACACGTCCTGCGACGTGACGTTCAGCTCGCGCGCCTTCTTCTGGTCGAGCGCGAAGCGCACCGAGCGTTCGGCCGGTTCGTCCCAGTCGAACTGCACGTTGACCGTGCGCGCATCGCCGCGCATCGTCGCCGCGACCTTCTCGGCGATCGAGCGGACCGTCGCGATGCTGTCGCCGCTCACGCGGAACTGCACCGGATAGCCGACCGGCGGGCCGTTCTCGAGCCGCGACAGGCGCCAGCGCACGGCCGGGAACGTGTCGCGCAGCGTGGTTTCGAGCCAGGTCGCGAGCTTCTCGCGATCCTCGACTGATTTCGCGGTGATCACGAACTGCGCGAAGTTCGGCAGTTGCAACTGCTGGTCGAGCGGCAGGTAGAAGCGCGGCGCGCCGCTGCCGACGAAGTTCACCGCATGGTCGATCTCGGGACGCTTGTCGATCACTTTTTCCAGGCGCTCCGTCTCGCGCAGCGTCGCCGCGAACGACGCACCTTCGGGCAGCCGCAGGTCGACCAGCAGCTCGGGCCGGTCGGAGCTCGGGAAGAACTGCTGCGGCACCAGCGAGAAGCCCATCAGCGCGGCGACGAACAGCGCGCCCGTGATCAGCAGCACGACGAAGCGCCGCTCGATGCACCAGTCGATCCAGCCGCGCAGCCGCCGGTAGAAGCGGGTGTCGTAGATGTCGTGCTCGTGATCGTCGGGCAGGTGCGCCTCGTGCGCGTGGCGCTTGCGCTCGGGCAGCATGTGATAGCCCAGCAGCGGGATCAGCACGACGGCCGCGAACCACGATGCGATCAGCGCGATCGCCGACACCTCGAAGATCGAGCGCGTGTATTCGCCGGTGCTCGATTTCGCGAGCGCGATCGGCAGGAAGCCCGACACCGTGACGAGCGTGCCCGTCAGCATCGGGAACGCGGTGCTGGTGTACGCGAACGCGGCGGCGCGCGCGCGGCTGTAGCCCTGTTCGAGCTTCACGGCCATCATCTCGACCGCGATGATCGCGTCGTCGACGAGCAGCCCGAGCGCCAGCACGAGCGTGCCGAGCGACACCTTGTGCAACCCGATGTCGAACAGGTACATGAACAGCGCGGTGACCGCGAGCACGACCGGAATCGAGATCACGACGACCATCCCGGTACGCAGCCCGAGCGACACGAGGCTCACGACCAGCACGATCGCGACCGCTTCGGCGACGGCTTCGAGGAAGTCGTCGACCGAATGCGCGACCGCGTGCGGCATGCTCGACACCAGCGTCAGCTTCAGGCCTGCCGGCAGTTGCGCCTGCAAGTCCTTCGATTCGGCGTCGAGCGCCTTGCCGAGCCGGATCACGTCGCCGCCCGGCTGCATCGTCACGCCGATGCCGAGCACGGCATGGCCGTTGGTTCGCATCTGTGTAACCTGCGGATCGTCGTAGCCGCGTTTCACGGTCGCGAGATCGCCGAGCCGGAACGTGCGGCCGTTGATGCGGATCAGCGTGTCGGCGATCGCGGCGACGTTGTCGAACTGGCCGCTCGGCCGCACGAACACGCGATCGTCGGCGGTCGTCAGCACGCCGGTCGACGAGATGTCGTTCTGCGCGTTGATCGCCTGCCCGAGCTGCTGCGGCGAGATGCCGAGGCGCGTGAGCTGCGCGTTGTTGACCTCGATGAAGATCCGCTGGTCGGGGTCGCCGAAATAGTCGACCTTGCCGACGCCCGGCACGCGCAGCAGCACGGTGCGCAACTGGTCCGCGTAGTCGTGCAGTTGCGCGGGCGTGAAGCCGTCGCCCTCGAGCGTCCAGATGTTGGTGTAGACGTCGCCGAATTCGTCGTTGAAGAACGGGCCCTGCACGCCGGGTGGCAGCGTGTAGCCGATGTCGCCCACCTTCTTGCGGATCTGATACCAGGTGTCGGGCACGTCCTTCACGGGCGCCGAGTCCTTCATCGTGAAGAAAATCAGCGATTCGCCGGGACGCGAATAGCTGCGCAGGAAGTCGATGGCCGGCGTTTCCTGCAGCTTGCGGCCGATCCGGTCGGTCACCTGTTCCTGCACCTGCCGTGCGCTCGCGCCGGGCCAGAAGGTCCGGATCACCATCACGCGGAACGTGAACGGCGGGTCTTCGGATTGCGCGAGCCGCGTATAGGCGAGGATGCCCGCGAGCGTCGCGAGCGCGATCAGGTAGACGACCAGCGCCTGGTGGCGCAGCGCCCATGCGGACAGGTTGAAGCGGCCTTCTTCGTGGGAGACGCTCACGATGCGAAGTCCTCCGGATGCAGCGGCGCGATCGCGCGCACCTTCTCGCCCGCGCTGACCGTATGCACGCCCTGCAGCACGACGCGCTCGCCCGGCTGCAGCCCATGCGACACGGTAACGGTGCGCTCGTTGAAGCGCGCGACGTCGACGCGGCGCAACTCGAGCGTGTCGTCCTTCGTGCGTACGACCCACACGGCCGGTTGCGCGCCGTCGTGGAACAGCGCGGTCGCGGGCAGCGTGATCGGCTGCGCGTCGCCGGCGACCGGTGCGCCGTCGAACGCGACGTCCGCGGTCATCCCGAGCCGGATCGCCGGATCAGGCGTGCCGAGCGTGAGCTTCACGCGGTAGGTGCGGCTTTGCGGATCGGCGGCCGGCGCGATTTCGCGCACCTTCGCGGCGAACTGGCGGCCCGGCAGCGACGGCAGCGTGACGCTGGCCGTGTGGCCGGGTGCGAGCGACGCGAGCGCGGCTTCGGGCACGTCGCTGACCACATCGACATCGCCCGACCACGCGAGCTGGTAGACCGGCTGGCCGGCCGACACGTTCTGGCCGGTATCGGCCTGTTCGGCGGTGATGGTGCCCGCATGGTCGGCGACGAGCGTCGCGTAGCGGAGCTGGTTCTTCGCGAGCGCGAGCTGCTGCTGCGCCTGGTCGCGCTGCGCGAGCGCCGACGTGTAGCTGTTCTGCGTCTGTTCGAGCTGCGCGGTCGCGATCAGGTTTTCGCGGGCTTGCGCGCGATCGCGGTCGAGCTGCTGCTTCGCGAACGCGAGGCTGTGCGTCGCGGCATCGAGTTGCGCCTGCGCACTCGCGGCGTTCTTCTCGACGTCGGACGGATCGAGCAGCGCGACGACCTGGCCGACTTTCACCGTATCGCCGAGCCGCACCCGGCGCTCGATGATCTTGCCGGCGATGCGGAACGACAGCGGAGTCGCATAGCGCGGCTGGATGTCGCCGGGCAACGTGCGCGCGGCCGCGGCGGTGTCGGCCCGCGCGGGCAGCGCGACGACGGGGCGCGGGGCGGGCGGCGCGGATTCTTTTGGATGACAGGCGGCAAGGACGAGCGCGGCGCCGATCAGCAGCGCGGCGCGGGAACCGGAGCGATTCACGAAACCCCCAGGTGAGGTGGAGCGGAACGAGGCCGGCAAGCGCGGCGGGCGCTTGCCCCAGAACGGCGCCGGCATCGGCGCACGCGGACAGACGGACAACATTTTGAGAAACTGTGGCGGATTCTAATACATACCTGTATCTGAATGCAAAAATGAATCCGAAAGGGAAAGGATGCTAGACTGCGCGCCATGAAACCACAGCGCTTAACTCGTGAGCAGAGCAGGGACCAGACGCGCGAACGTCTGCTGAAAGCCGCGCATCGCATCTTTATGAAGAAAGGCTATGTGGCCGCGAGCGTCGAGGACATTGCCGCGGCGGCCGGCTATACGCGTGGCGCGTTCTACTCGAACTTCCGCAGCAAGTCCGATTTGTTGCTGGAGCTGCTGGAGCGCGATCACGCGGCGGTGCGGGCCGACTTCGAGGTGATTTTCGAAGGCGGCGGCACGCGCGAGCAGATGGAATCGATGGCGCTCGCGTATTACCGGACGCTGTTTCGCGACGACGAGTACTCGCTGCTGTGGGGCGAGGCGAAGCTGCAGGCGGCGCGCGACGCGAAGTTCCGCGTGCGCTTCAACCAGTTCCTGCACGGCAAGCGCGTGCAGATGGCCGAATTCATCCAGCGCTTCGCCGAGCGCGCGGGTACGCCGCTGCTGTTGCCGGCCGACACGCTCGCGTTCGGGTTGATGTGCCTGTGCGACGGCGTGCAGTCGTATTACACGGCCGATCCGCAGCACGTGTCGGCCGACGTGGCCGAATCGGTGCTCGCGGGGTTCTTCGCACGGGTCGTGCTGGGGCGTGCGCCGGACTGACCGGCGCGGGCGGGGCGGGCGGTTTGGCGGCGCGCGTCAGCGTTCGCCGGTCATCCGCCGGTACGCGTCGAGCAGCGACGTCTTGTAGACGACGCCCGCGAGCGTCGGCTCGGCTTCGCTTTCGATCACCGGCAGGCGTTCGCCCTGGAACGCCATGAAGCGTTCGAGCGCGGTCGCGAGCGGCATGTCCGGCGTGAGCAGCGGAAACGGCGTGTGCGCGTAGTGTGCGGCCGTCTTGTCGGTCGTGTCGCGCTTGTCGAGCAGGTCCGACGTGATGTCCTTCAGCGCGACCGCGCCGCGGAAGCGCCCGGCGTCGTCGGTCACGTACAGGTACTTCACCGGATATTCGAGAAACACGCGGGTCATGTCGGCGACGCTCGCGGTGAGCGGCACGACCGTCTGCGCGGGCTGGATCAGCTCGCGCATCTGCGTGGTGCGCAGCCGCTGTCGCTCCTGCGCGTCCTGGTAGTGGTGCTGCGTGATTTCGTACATCGACGTCGTGCCGGTCGCGCGCGCGACGAAATACGCGAACACGCACGACACCAGCAGCGGCAGCACGACCTGATAGCTCAGCGTCATCTCGAAGATCATCAGGATCGCCATCAGCGGCGCCTGCGTGGCGCCCGCCATGAACGCGCCCATCCCGACGATCGCGTACGCGAAATACGCGGACGTATGGCCGGGCCACAGCGCGTCCATCGCGAGCCCGAATAGCGAGCCGAACACGGCGCCGACGAACAGCGTCGGCGTGAACACGCCGCCGATCGCGCCGGAGCCGGCGGTCGCGGCGGTCGCGATCACCTTGAACACGAGGACCGCGACGAGCGCTTGCCAGGTCCACGGCGCATGGAGGATGTGGTTCACGACGCTGTAGCCGTTGCCCCACACGTCCGGAATCCACACCGAGATCACCCCGACGACGAGGCCGCCGAGCGCGAGCCGCACGGGCAACGGCACCGGCAGCCGCTTGAACTGCGTCTTCGACGCGTCGAGCAGGTGCAGGAACTGCGGCGCGAGCACCCCGCACAGCGCGCCGAGCACGACGAACAGCAGCACCTCGGGGCCGGTCACGGCCGGAAACACCGGCATCTCGTACGGCGGCCGGTAGCCGGCGAATTCGCGCATCACGATGTTCGCGACGACCGACGCGACCACCATCGGCCCGAAGCTTTCCATCGCGATCGTGCCGAGCACGATCTCCGACACGAAAAAGGCGCCGGCGATCGGCGCGTTGTACGCGGACGTGATACCGGCCGCCGCGCCGCACGCGACCAGCAGGCGCAGGCGCGGCGGGTCGAAGTGCGCGAAGCGGCCGACGAGCGACGCGGCGAGCGCCGCGAGCTGCACCATCGGGCCTTCGCGGCCGATCGAGCCGCCGCTGCCGATCGTCAGCAGCGACGACACGCTGCGCCACAGGCTCTGCCGCACCGGCACGACGCCGTTGCCGAGCGCGACCGATTCCATGTAGTCGGTCTTGGCGGCCTGCTTGTCGCCGCGCGTCGCAAGCAGCAGCACGCAGCCGGCGAGGAAACCGCCGGCGGCCGGCATCCAGAACCGCACGTACCACGGCAGGCTCTTCGCCATCTGCACGAAGCTGCCGCTGTGCCCCGAGATCAGGCGCTGCATCAGGTCGATGCCTTCGCGGAACGCCATCGTGGCAAAGGCGCCGCCGACGCCGACGATGGCCGACCAGATCAGCATCGTATGGGCGTCCGACAGGCGGAACAGCGTTTGGGCGCGAGTGCGCAGCTTCAGCAGGAACGAGAGCACGGCTGAAAGGGGGCGATGGAAAACGACGCGAAGCATAGCACTGCGCCGCGCCCGCGGGACCTCCCCGGCGGGCGCGGCGCGCGAACCGTCACGGACATGCGGCTCAGCCAAGCCAGTGCTGCACGGCCCAGGTGATCCCGTAGCCGCCGGCGATCAGCCACACGTACAGGATCAGGCCAGTCATCAGCGCCCGCGGGCCGGCCGCGCGGATCTGCGCGACGCGGGTCTCGATGCCGAGCGCGGTCATGGCCATCGTGAGCGCGAAGGTGTCGAGCACGTTCAGCGTATGCGTGACGTCCGTGGGCAGCACGTTCAGCGAATTGACGATCACGAAGCCGAGGAAGCCGAGCGCGAACCACGGCACCGCCACCTTGCGCTTGCCTTGCGCGCCGCCGGCCGCGTCGTGACCCGCGCGGGCCGAGCGGGCGAGCCACCAGCCGAGCGCGAGCAGCACCGGGACCAGCAGCATCACGCGCGTCATCTTCACGATCGTCGCGACGTGCGCGACCTCCGGGCTGATGTCGCTCGCCGCGCCGACCACCTGCGCGACTTCGTGGATCGTGCCGCCGAAGAACAGGCCGAGGCCGGCCGGATCGAGGTTCAGTAGCCCGGCGTGATAGGCGAGCGGATACAGGAACATCGACAGCGTGCCGAACAGCACGACGCTGCCCACGGCCATCGCGCTCTGGTGCGGCTTCGACTGCAGCGTCGACTCGAACGCGAGCACGGCGGCCGCGCCGCAGATCGCGCTGCCGGCGGCGGTCAGCAGCGCGGCGTCGCGGTCGAGCTTCATCAGCTTCATGCCGGCCCAGGTGCCGATCACGAGCGTGCTGACGACGACCAGCACCGAGACCGTGAGGCCCGGCAGCCCGACCTGCGCGATTTCCTGCAGGCTCACGCGCAACCCGAAGAACGCGACCGCGATGCGCAGCAGCTTGCGTGCGGAGAAATTGACGCCGGCCGCCCAGCTGGCCGGCATGCCGTCGCGCAGGCCGTTGCCGTACAGCGCACCGGCGACGATGCCGACGATCAGCGGCGACAGGCCGAGCCCCGCGATCGCGGGAAGCTGGGACAGGCTCGTGACGGCGGCGGCGAACAGCGCGACGAACAGCACGCCGTTCAACTGGCCGCGCATCGACGGCGCGGCATGGCTGAGATGGGGAGTCGGAGCAGTGGACATGGAAGCACCGTGATGGAGCGTGTTGCGATGCTGCAATCCTAATTTTGTTATATCGATATGAAAAATTGTGATTTGTGACGTAAACTATCCGGAAAGCCGATAATTTATCCCCATGACCCCGGATCAACTGATAACGTTTGCCGCCGTCGCCGAGCATCTGAACATCAGCCACGCTGCCGTGGCGCTGCACCTGTCGCAGCCGGCCGTGTCGGGCCAGTTGCGGCTGCTGCAGGACGAATTCGGCGAGCCGCTGTACCAGCGCGACGGCCGCGGCATCCGCCTGACGCCGGTCGGCGAGCAACTCGCGCAGTACGCGAAGGCGCAGCGCGACACGTTCGCGCAGGCGCGTGCGTTTCGCGATGCGGTGCGCGGACTGGAAGCCGGCACGCTGCGGATCGGCGCGAGCACGACGCCCGCGAGCTATCTGCTGCCGTACCTGATCGCGGCGTTCCAGCCGCGCGCGCCGCGCGTGTCGATCCAGACGATGAGCGGCAATACGGCCGACGTGGTCGCGGCGCTGCCGTCGCTCGACATCGCGCTGATCGAAGGGCCGCCCGGCGAGGCGCTGCCGCCGGGCACCGCCGTGCACGCGTGGCACGAGGACGAGATCGTCGCGATCGTGCCGGCCGGCCATCCGCTCGCGGCGTCCGGCTACGACGCGGGCGTGACGCTCGACGCGCTGGCCGCGCATCCGCTCGTGCTGCGCGAGGCGGGCTCCGCGGTGCGGCAACTCGTCGAGCGCGCGTTCGCGCATGGCGGCGCGCCGATGCGCGTCGCGTTCGAGATCGCCGGGGTCGAGGCCGTGAAGGAGGCCGTGCGCGCGGGGATGGGCGTCGGCTTCGTGTCCGCGATGTCGCTGCGTCACCAGGATGCGGCGCTCGTGCTGCGCTCGCTCGCGCCCGCGCCGCTCACGCGGCATTTCTCCATTCTCGTGCCGCATGGCGGCGCCCCGTCGCGGGTCGCCGCGCAATTCCTCGAAATGAGTCTCGCGCAGGATCTCGCGTAGACGGCCGACGCCGCGCCGGGAACGGGCGTTGCGCGCCGTGCGGCGCGGATTCGCGCGGTGCGCGGTCTTAGGGATTTCCTCTATGGCGTGGGCCTGACGCGAAGCGCACCATCCGTCTCAAGCAAATGGAACCGGTTCCATTCCGGTTTAAAAAGGGCAAAATGGCAGACATCGTGATCGTGGCGAGCGCATTCGGGATGGACCGGGTGCGCCAGGAGAGCCACAGTGCATTCATCGCGACCGTGGCGGCATCCGGTGCGACCGGTTTCGAGGTGCGGCGCGAACTGTTCGCGTCGGACGACGACACGGCGCCCGGCGCGCTGGCCGCGCTCGGCGCGCTGATCAGCGGCCACGGGCTGTGGTCGGTCTATTCGACACCGGACTCGCTGTATACGGACACCGGTGCGCTCGACACCGACGCATTGCGCGACGCGCTCGCGCAAGCCGACGCGCTCGGCGCGCGCTTCGTCAAATTCCAGCTCGGCGGCTTCGCCGGCGACGCGCACGCGGCCGAGATCGTCGCGCTGTCGCGCGGCGCGCGGGCCCGCGTGGTGGTCGAGAACGGCCAGCTCGAGGTCGGCGGCGCGTTCGCGCAGTTCCGCGGGCTGTTCGACGCGCTGGCCGACGCCGGCATGCCCGACGCGCTCGGCATGACGTTCGACATCGGCAACTGGCAGTGGCGCGGCGAAGCGCCGCTCGACTGCGCGCAGGTGCTCGCGCCGCATGTGGAATACATTCATTGCAAGGCCATCGAAGGCGAGGGCGCGCGTCGTTTCGCCGCCGCGCCGGCGCCGAACGATCCGCTCGTGACCGCCGTGCTCGCGGCGCTGCCGCAGCATGCGCCGCGCGGCATCGAGTTTCCGTTCGACGCGGCCGACCTGGCCGGCGATGCCTGCCGGCGCGTCGCGTGGCTCGCGACCGCGTGACGGCAGCAGGATCCTGAGGAGTTCAGTCATGAAAGCAGCACTCGATGTCGTGACCTACGGCGAAGCGATGGCGATGTTCGTCGCGACGGAGCCGGGCCACCTCGCGCACGCCGGGCAATTCGCGAAGCGGATCGCCGGCGCCGACCTGAATGTCGCGATCGGTCTGTCGCGGCTCGGCTTCCGGGTCGGCTGGATGAGCCGGGTCGGCCGCGATTCGTTCGGCCGCTACGTGCTCGACACGCTGGCGCGCGAGGGCATCGACGCGTCGTGCGTGACCGTCGACCCGCGTTACCCGACCGGTTTCCAACTGAAGTCGCGCAACGACGACGGCAGCGACCCGACCGTCGAATACTTCCGCAAGGGCTCGGCGGCGAGCCACCTGTCGTGCGACGACTACGTGGCCGACTACGTGCTCGGCGCGCGCCACCTGCATCTGACGGGCGTCGCGCCGGCGATCTCCGCGACCTCGTGCGAACTCGCGTTCCAGCTCGCGCGCGAGATGCGGGCGGCCGGCAAGACGATTTCGTTCGACCCGAACCTGCGCCCGACGCTGTGGCCGTCCGCCGACGTGATGGCGAAGACGCTGAACGCGCTCGCGACGCTCGCCGACTGGGTGCTGCCGGGCCTCGCCGAAGGGCGGCAACTCACCGGGCACGACACGCCGGCCGACATCGCGGGCTTCTATCTCGCGCAGGGCGCGCGCGGCGTCGTGATCAAGCTCGGCGAGCAGGGCGCGTATTTCCGCACGGCCGACGGCCGCGAGGGCACGGTCGCCGGCGAGCGCGTCGAGCGGGTCGTCGATACGGTCGGCGCCGGCGACGGCTTCGCGGTCGGCGTGGTCAGCGCGCTGCTCGAAGGGCGCGGCATCGAGCAGGCGGTCGCGCGGGGCAACCGGATCGGCGCGCTCGCGATCCAGGTGATCGGCGATTCGGAAGGACTGCCGACGCGCGACGCGCTCGACCGGCTCGAAAACGTCAGCAATCGCGCCGATCGCTTAGAGGAAACCGTCACCGCGCAATGAGAGGCCGGACACGGCACAATCCGCGGATCCATTTCGTGCGCGACGCACAGTCATTTTGTTCGAGGCCGGGCCGGCGCCAGTGCGCCCACTCCGGTCCATATACGGAGACACTCTCATGGCAGCCAATCTCGCAGCGCGCCGGTGGTGGACGATCATGCCGATCGTCTTCATCACGTACAGCCTCGCTTACCTCGACCGCGCGAACTACGGGTTCGCGGCGGCGGCCGGCATCAACCAGGATCTCGGGATCAGCAAGGGCCTGTCGTCGCTGATCGGCGCGCTGTTCTTCCTCGGCTACTTCTTCTTCCAGATTCCCGGCGCGATCTACGCGGAACGCCGCAGCGTGAAGAAGCTCGTGTTCGTCAGCCTCGTGCTGTGGGGCGCGTGCGCGGCCCTGACCGGCGTGGTCAGCAACATCCCGTCGCTGATGGCGATCCGCTTCGTGCTCGGCGTCGTCGAGGCGGCCGTGATGCCGGCGATGCTGATCTACATCAGCAACTGGTTCACGAAGAACGAGCGCTCGCGGGCGAACACGTTCCTGATCCTCGGCAACCCGGTCACCGTGCTGTGGATGTCGATCGTGTCGGGTTATCTCGTGCACGAGTTCGGCTGGCGTCACATGTTCATCGCCGAAGGCGTGCCGGCCGTCATCTGGGCCGTGTGCTGGTGGTGCCTCGTGCAGGACAAGCCGGCCGATTCGCCGTGGCTCAGCGCGCAGGAAAAGCGCGACCTCGACGCCGCGCTCGCGGCCGAGCAGGCGGCGATCAAGCCGGTGCGCAACTATGGCGAGGCGTTCCGTTCGCCGGCCGTGATCAAGCTGTGCGCGCAATATTTCTGCTGGAGCATCGGCGTGTACGGCTTCGTGCTGTGGCTGCCGTCGATCGTGAAGAACGGTTCCGACCTCGGGATGGTCGCGACCGGCTGGCTGTCCGCGCTGCCGTACCTCGCGGCGACGATCGCGATGCTCGCCGCGTCGTGGGCGTCCGACAAGGTCGGCTCGCGCCGCGGTTTCGTGTGGCCGTTCCTGCTGGTCGGCGCGGCCGCGTTCGCCGCGTCGTACGCGCTCGGCTCGTCGCATTTCTGGATCTCGTATGCGCTGCTGGTCGTCGCGGGCGCCGCGATGTATGCGCCGTACGGCCCGTTCTTCGCGATCGTGCCGGAACTGCTGCCGAAGAACGTCGCCGGCGGCGCGATGGCGCTGATCAACAGCATGGGTGCGCTCGGCTCGTTCGTCGGTTCGTACTTCGTCGGCTACCTGAACGGTGCGACCGGGTCGCCCGTCGCGTCGTATGCATTCATGAGCGCCGCGCTCGTCGCCGCGGTGATCCTCACGCTGTCCGTCAAACCCCAGGCGCGCGATGCGCATCCGCTCGCCGCGCCGCTGCAAGGAAAATGAAACGATGAAGCCCCGTATCGTCGCGTACAAGCCGCTGCCCGATGACGTTCTCGCGTACCTGCGCGAGCATGCGGACGTCGCGCAGGCCGACGGCGCCGACGCGCTCGCCGCCGCGCTCGGCGACGCGGACGGCGCGATCGGCGCGAGCCTGAAGGTCACGCCGCAGATGCTCGATCGGGCGCCGCGGCTGAAGGCGTGGTCGACGATCTCGGTCGGCTACGACAACTTCGACGTCGCCGATTTCACGCGGCGCGGCATCGTGCTCGCGCATACGCCCGACGTGCTGACCGAGTCGACGGCCGATACGGTGTTTTCGCTGATCCTGGCCTCCGCGCGGCGCGTGGTCGAACTGGCCGAATGGGTGAAGGCCGGCAACTGGCATCGCAGCATCGGTCCGGACCTGTACGGCACCGACGTGCAGGGCAAGACGCTCGGCATCGTCGGGCTCGGGCGGATCGGCGGCGCGGTCGCGCGCCGCGCGGCGCTCGGCTTCCGGATGCAGGTGCTGTACGCGAACCGGTCCGCGCATGCCGAGGCGGAGACGCAGTACGGCGCACGGCGCGTGACGCTCGACGCGCTGCTCGCGCAGTCGGATTTCGTGTGCCTGCAGGTGCCGCTGTCGCCCGATACGCGCCACCTGATCGGCGCACCCGAATTCGCGAAGATGAAGCGCAGCGCGATCCTGATCAACGCGTCGCGCGGGCCCGTCGTCGACGAAGCCGCGCTGGTCGACGCGCTGCGCGCGGGGACGATCCGCGCCGCGGGGCTCGACGTGTTCGAGAAGGAGCCGCTGCCGGCCGATTCGCCGTTGCTGCAGATGAAGAACGTCGTCGCGCTGCCGCATATCGGCTCGGCGACGCACGAGACGCGCCATGCGATGGCGCGCTGCGCCGCGGAAAACCTGGTCGGCGCGCTGGCCGGCACGCTGCGCACGAATCTCGTCAATCCGGATGCGCTGGCGCACGCCTGAACCGCGTCCGGCAACGGGCCGGCAGGGGGCCGGCGCCGTTAGAGTCGATGATCTTGGTGCCGGAGGGCTGGCTGCGTTATGATCGCCCGCTCTCGTCGCATCGACGACCGGCCACGCGGCCGGCGGCGTCGCGCGGCGGGCATCCGCGCCAGGTCCGGTGCGGCCGACTGCTGTAGCACGCGATGGGCGGGCGCTGATCGACCGCGCAGCACCGGGCCAGCGCAGGCGCCGACGCGCCGGGACAGGGAAGGCCGCCGGTTGGCTTACGTTTCCAACAACAAAGGTCCGTCTGCTCACGAAGCGGCGCGGATCGTACGTCGCGAGGCACGACAGTGACCGATTCGCAACCTTCCACGACGCGTCCGGCGACGATCAGCGACGTCGCGCGCGAGGCCGGCACGGGCAAGACCAGCGTTTCGCGCTACCTGAACGGCGAGACGCATGTGCTGTCCGTCGATCTGCGCCAGCGGATCGAGGCGGCCATCGCGCGGCTCAACTACCGGCCGAACCAGATGGCGCGCGGGCTCAAGCGCGGCCGCAACCGGCTGCTCGGCATGCTCGCGGCCGACCTGACCAATCCCTACACCGTCGAAGTGTTGCAGGGCGTCGAGGCCGCGTGCCATGCGCTCGGCTACATGCCGCTCATCTGTCACGCGGCGAACGAAGTCGAGATGGAGCGCCGCTTCCTGCAGTTGCTCACGACTTACCGCGTCGAAGGGCTGATCGTCAACGCGCTGGGCGCCGAGGAAGACGTGCTGCGGCCGCTGCGCGGCGCGGGCATTCCGGCCGTGCTCGTCGACCGCACGGTCGAGGGCTTCGAGGCCGACCTGATCGGCCTCGACAACACCGACGCGATCGAGACGGCGCTCGCGCACCTGGTCGAGCGCGGTTTCGACGCGATCCACTTCGTCGTGCAACCGTTCGAGCAGGTCAGCTCGCGGCGCGTGCGCGAGGCCGCGTTCCGCGCGGCGCTGGCCGCGCGCGGGCTGGCGGTGCCGTCGACGGTCGTGCTCGACCTGAACGAACCCGACGCGGCCGCGGCGGCGCTCGCCGACGTCGATGCCCGCATCGACGACGCGGCCCGGCGCGGCGTGCGCGCGGCGCTGTTCGCCGCGAATGCGCCGGTCGCGCTGGCGATCGCGCGCCACCTGCGCGCGCGCTTCGGCGCCGCGTGGCAACAGAAGGCGGCGCTGCTGTCGATCGACGACCCGGAATGGGCCGAGCTGATCGGCATCACGACGATCCGTCAGCCGACCTACGAAATCGGCTACAAGGCCGTCGAATTCGTGCACGAGCGGATCGACGGCGCGGCGGGCGACGTGCGCGTCGCGATGCTGCCCGGCGAGCTGATTGCACGCGCGTCCACCGCAAGCTGAGTATCATTCGGGGCACGCGGCGCTTCAGGCGCGCTGCTTCGAACCAAGGAACTCCATGACTGTCGCTCCCGTCACGCTGGCGGCGCTGATCGCCGCCACGCTGATCATCGCGCTGCTGCCGCTCGTCCTCTACCGCATCCTGCGCAAGCCGCTTGCGCTCAACCGCCGCGACACGATCGTCGGTGTCGCCGTCTTCACGCTGTTCGCGATGATTCTCGAGCGCGCGTTCCACGGGCTCGTGCTGAGTCACACGCCCGAGGACGGCTGGCTGACGCAGCCGCTCGCGTTCGTCGCGTACAGCGCGCTCGCGACCGCCGTATTCGAGGAAGTCGGCCGCTATCTCGGGATGCGCGTCCTGAACCGTCGCTATGGCGCATCGGCCGGCGATGGCCGCGGGATCGGCTACGGAATCGGCCATGGCGGTGCCGAAGCGTGGTTCGTCGGCGTGCTCGTGTGGGGCCAGTGGTCGTATCTCGCGTGGCTCGCGAGCCGCGGCCAGCTCGAGACGCAGTTGTCGGACCTGCCGGTCGACACCGTGGTGCGGCTGCACATGATGCTCGCGACGCTGTCGGCCCAGTCGATCCTGCTGTTGCTGCTCGAACGCTGCGCGGCGTTCGCGGTGCAACTGGCGTTGTCGGTGCTGGTGTGGCGCGGCCTGCGTGCCGGCCGACTGGCCGTGTTGCCGCTCGCGATCGTGCTGCATGCGCTCGCGGCGACGCCGACGCTGCTGTACCAGGTGCGCGTGCTGCCGGCCGCGTGGGTCGAGGCCGCGTATTTCGTGCTGGCCGCGATCCTGGTGATCGTGCTGGTGAAGACGTGCCGGCCGTCGCGCGCGGCGGCATGACGGGGGAAGACGCGATGGACGACTATCTGATCGAATGCCAGAGCGCGGAATTCGACGCGCTCGCGCGCGTGATCTGCGATCTCTTTCCGGAGCAGACGCGCTTTGTCGAAAACAGCGACGCGCGCGGGCGATTCCTGTCCGTGCAGTGGCTGGCGATGCGGTTCGGCGCGACGCCGAAGCGGATGACGCTCGACATCCGGATCGTGCCGGCCGCGCTCGCGCGCTACCTGGCGCTCAAGCCGATGCAGCGCGCGCGCAGCCATGCGGTGCTGCATGCGTATACGGAAGCGATGCTGGGTTCGCTCGAGGAGCGGCACGCGGCCGGCGAGGCCGTCGAGCGCGACGCGGAACTCGAACTCGACGAAGACTTTGCGTGAGCGACCGCGCCGGCCTCGTGCCGGCGCGGTGCATTACGCGTCGCGGTAGACCTGCGCGAAGCGCTGCGCCTGCACGACGCCGTAGTCGCCGGGCGCGTATTGCATGACCCAGTCGCCGGCGACGCCGCGCAGCGTGTCGCCGTTTTCCGAGCGGGCGATCGTAAACGGTTCGTCCATCCGCCGCGCGAGCACGACGGCCGGCCGGTTGCGATAGGCGCCCGGCGTGCCGTGCGCGAGCGCCGGATCGGCGGGCAGGTATTTGGCGTCGAAGCGCGCGCGCGATACGACCCAGCGGTCGCCGGTCGAGCCGGTGATCAACGCGTCGCCCGCGACATAACGGTTCGGGCCTTCGAGGCTCATCAGTTCGCCGTCGGCGTCCGCGAAGGACACGGCGACGGTTTCGTCCTTGACGACGCGACGGGCCTGCGGATCGGTACGCAGATCGAGTTGCTTGAGTTCGAGCATGGCGGGGAAGGGCGGGAAAGCGGGAAAGCCGGGAGCTTATCCCGAATTCGGCGCGCCGTGTGGCGCGCCGGTCGCCGATCGCGACGCGGCGCCGTTCGGCCCGGGCGGGCCGGCACGGCGCCGGTGGGGAGGGCGTCAGGGCTGCGCGGGTGCGCTCGCGGCCGGCGCGGCGGCGGCCTTGCCTTCCTTGCCCTTCGTCTTGCCCTTGCCGCGGTGCTCGCCGCCGTGGTGCAGCCAGCTGCGGAACGTCGTGTCGGCCAGCGCCTTCTGCTCGGCCGGGAAGCTCTCGTAGAGCGGCGCGAACGCGTCGGCGAGCTTCTTCGCGCCGTCGGCGTTCGCCTGCGACAGTTCCGCGTACTGTTTCATGTCGTCGAGCGCGGACATGTCGTGCTTGGCCATCCGCTCGCTGTAGAGGCGGCCCATCGTTGCGCCGTTGTCGCGCATCGTGTCGGCGAACGTCTTCCATTGCGGCTCCTGCGCCGACGTGATCTTCAATTGATCGTGCAGGTACTTGATGCGCTGCTCGATGCGCGCTTCGTGGCGTGCCGCGCGCTGCTCGGCACTCGGGGCCGACGCCGCGGCGGGCGTGGCGGCCGTCGTGGCCGTCGTGGCCGGCGCCTGGGCGCTCGCTTGCGGCTGCGCCGGGGTTTGCGCGAATGCGCTGGCTGCAACGACGAGCGTAGCGAGGGTGAGCGAGATTTTCTTCATGGTGGGCTCTCCGGGGTGGTGTCTGGCGAGCGGGCGCGGCGGCCATTGCCGCCAGCGCGCCGCTCGCGTCGCCCGCTATTAGTAGCACGTTGCATGCAGCGCGGCAGGGAATGCGACACTTGCTTACATCCGATACGAATCGAAATTGAAAGGTTCGCCGCCGGGCGATGCCGGTTGGGTGCGCCGGCGTTCGGCGCTATCATCGCGTCACTTTCCACTCCGCCGGCGCATCGCGTGCCGGCCCAGCGTCATGCGTCCACCCCGCCTCGACCAACTCGACGATCTCGACCGGCAACTCGTCGCGCTGCTGCAAGCCGATGCGCGCGCCAGCGTCGCCGATCTCGCACGCCAGCTCGACGTGGCGCGCACGACGGTCGTCGCACGCATCGCGCGGCTCGAACGCACCAACGTGATCGCCGGATACAGCGTGCGACTCGGGCAGGACGTGCTCGACGCGAGCATCTATGCGTACGTCGGGATCATCCTCACGCCGAAGTTCGGCAAGGACGTCTTGCGCAAGCTCGACCGGATGCCGGAAGTCCAGTTGCTGTGCGCGGTGAGCGGCGAGTACGACTACGTTGCGTGGCTGCGCGCCGACTCGCCGGAGCGGCTCAACGACCTGCTTGACCAGATCGGCACGCTCGAAGGCGTCGAGCGCACGACGACGTCGATCATCCTGTCGCGCAAGATCGATCGCGGGACGATCGGCGGCTGACCTGTTGCGCGCGTCGCCGCGCATGACGGCGCAAGTCCCTGCATCGCGCGGGGCGCGTTGCGTCACGGATGCGCGGCTTGAAGTCGGGTACCTGTCCGCTCGCATGCGTATTGGTCTTTGCTGTACTTCATGATCGGCACGGGCGACCGTGGTCGACCCTTCGCGCATCGCGCGCGTCTCTCCCGAATCTCCGTTCGTATTCCGCTTCGACCGACGTGCCGCATCGGACGCACGGGCCGTTCGTGCGCCCGATGTCACGCGGTGTGTCCGCGTCTTCGTCCTTGCAATATGCAACCGCCAACGGCCGGTTTGCGATCGCGTCGCTACACGATTTTTAGATGATTTGGTCGTTTCGACCAAATATGTCGTCATAACGTCGAAACTATCGGTCGTTTCGCATCATTCTTCGTCTTGGAACTGATTTTGAGCGTCCCTAAACTGTGTTCATGGCTGGACGCCGTACACCAACATCAAACCCATCATCAGGAGATAAGCGCATGAAAATCGCCATCGTCGGCGCAGGTCTGATCGGCCACACCATTGCTCACATGCTGCGCGAAACGGGCGACTACGAAGTCGTCGCGTTCGACCGCGATGCGGATGCGCTCGCGAAGCTGTCGCGCGAAGGCATCGCGACGCAACGGGTCGATTCGGCCGACGCGAATGCGATTCGCGAAGCAGTGAAGGGCTTCGATGCGCTCGTCAACGCGCTGCCTTACTACCTCGCGGTCAACGTGGCCGCCGCCGCGAAGGCTGCCGGCGTTCACTACTTCGACCTGACCGAAGACGTGCGTGCGACCCACGCGATCCGCGAACTGGCCGACGGCTCCGACCGCGCGTTCATGCCGCAGTGCGGCCTCGCGCCGGGCTTCATCGGCATCGCCGCGCACGAGCTCGTGAACGGCTTCAGCGAAGTGCGCGACGTGAAGATGCGCGTCGGCGCGCTGCCCGAGTATCCGACCAACGCGCTCAAGTACAACCTGACGTGGAGCGTCGACGGCCTGATCAACGAGTACTGCCAGCCGTGCGAAGCGATCCGCGACGGCCGCAAGCAGTGGGTGCAGCCGCTCGAAGGCCTCGAGCACTTCTCGCTCGACGGCACCGAATACGAAGCGTTCAACACGTCGGGCGGCCTCGGCACGCTGTGCGAAACGCTGTCGGGCAAGGTCGAGACGCTCGACTACAAGTCGGTGCGCTACCCGGGTCACCGCGAGCTCGTCCAGTTCCTGCTGGAAGACCTGCGCCTGTCGACCGATCGCGACACGCTGAAGTCGATCATGCGCCGCGCGGTGCCGTCGACCAAGCAGGACGTCGTGCTCGTGTTCGTCACGGTGACGGGCGTGAAGGACGGCCAGCTGGTGCAGGACGTGTTCACCCGCAAGATCTTCGCGAAGGACGTGTACGGGATGCACATGAGCGCGATCCAGATCACGACGGCCGGCGCGATGTGCGCGGTGCTGGATCTGTTCCGCGAAAAGAAGCTGCCGCAGAGCGGTTTCATCCCGCAAGAGAAGGTGTCGCTGAAGGCGTTCCTGTCGAACCGCTTCGGCAAGCTGTACGACGGCGGCACGATGGAGCGCGTGCACGCGGTTGCCTGACCGCGGTTGCCAGACCATTCCGCCAGCCTCTGGCACGAGGGCCGTACGACGCCGGGAGCGCAGCAGCGCTTCCGGCGTTGTTTTTTGCGGGAAGGGAAAGGGTGCCGGGCGGCGCGATCAGGCCGGCAGCGGCGGGACGATCGTCGCCGGTTGCGGCGGCGGCACGATGCGGTACAGCAGTGCGTCGACGTCCGCGTCCGACGGCGTGGTGTTGTCGAACATCACGATGCCGTCGCATTCGTGGCCGGTCGGCACGAAGCGGCGCTGCCGGTATTCGTCCCAGTGCGCGAGCTTGTACGCATCGTTCGGATTGGCGCGCGCGACGATCCGCTGGTGCGCGACGTCTTCCGACGTATGGACCCACACGACCGTCAGCGTGACGTCCGGCGCGATGCCGAGCCACGCGCGATCGAGGATGCGCCGGTCGCGCACTTCACGCGACAGCGGGCCGACGACGAGCGCGCCGATGCCGAGCGAGAGATTTTCGCGGGCCGTGTCGAGCAGCCCCTGGTATTCGGGATCGCGAAGATGTTTCAGATAGAGCGGGCTGTCGCGATCGTTCGGATCGTCCGCGAGCGCGCCCATCGCGGCCGCGCTGTAGCGGCCGTACAGCGTGTCCTTGTCGAGCAGGCAGAACGCCTCGCCGGTCGCGCGCATCAGCGGCCCGATGAGCCGCTTCGCGAGCGTGGTCTTGCCGGTGCCGGCGTGACCGCAGAAGAACACCAGATGCGTCACGAATACCGGCTCCCCGACCGCTGGCCCGACGTATCGCTGCGCTTGTCGCCGCGCGAGAATACTTCCACTTCCAGCCACATCGCGTTGATGATGCCGAAGCCGAGCGCCACGCCGATGCCGAGTATCCACGAGAAATACCACATAGGTCTGTCTCCTTGACGATTGGGCCGCACGGCCGTTGTGCATCGCGCAACGCAGACCCGGCGGGCCTGTGGAAGCGCGTCGACGCGCATGCTGCGGCGCACGCAGCCCGATCATGACCAATATCGGCGTGCCGCGCAAGCCGGGCCGTCCGTGCAGCAAACCGGTAAACTGATGCGCAAACCGCAACGTCACGAATACCATGCTGATCAACTGTGCTGCTTACCAGGACGGCCGCAAGCTGGCCGATATCGACATCGACGCCATCAGCGATTACGTGTCGAAGCCCGAATGCTTCGTGTGGGTCGCG
This sequence comes from Burkholderia sp. 9777_1386, assembly GCF_015712265.1. Classification (NCBI taxonomy): domain Bacteria; kingdom Pseudomonadati; phylum Pseudomonadota; class Betaproteobacteria; order Burkholderiales; family Burkholderiaceae; genus Burkholderia; species Burkholderia sp. 9777_1386. The sequence goes on from NZ_JACCQB010000037.1 coordinate 72,384, forward strand.
CTGAAGGACCCGACGCCCGAGGAAATCGACCTGATGGGCGAGGAGTTCGGCTTGCACGAGCTGGCGCTCGAGGATGCCCGCAAGGGCCATCAGCGGCCGAAGATCGAGGAATACGGCGATTCGCTGTTCGCGGTGCTGCACACGGTCGAACTCGACGAGGACGACGAATTCAAGGTCGGCGAATTGAATGTGTTCGTCGGCCCGAATTACGTGCTGTCGATCCGCAACCATACCGAGCACGATTTCCGCGACGTGCGCAAGCGTTGCGAGCGCGAGCCGCACTTGTTGCGGGAGGGTTCGGCGTTCGTGTTCTACGCGTTGATGGACCAGGTCGTCGACCGGTATTTCCCGATCCTCGAAACGCTCGGAGCGGAACTCGAGGAACTCGAGGACCGCATCTTCGCGAAGGCGACGCCGGCGTCGTCGCGCGCGATCATCGAGGATCTCTATTCGCTGAAGCGCCGGCTCGTGCTGCTGTACCAGCACACGGCGCCGCTGATGGAGCCGCTCGCGAAGCTCACCGGCGGGCGCGTGCCGCAGGTCTGCAGCGGGATGGCGGCTTACTTCCGCGACGTGTACGACCATCTGCAGCGGATCGTGAAGACGATCGAAGGGCGTCGCGAGATGGTCGTCACGGCGATCCAGGTCAACCTCGGGATGATTTCGCTCGCGGAAAACGAGGTGACCAAGCGGCTTGGCTCGTTCGCCGCGCTGTTCGCGATACCGACGATGATCGCTGGCATCTACGGGATGAACTTCGCGAACATGCCCGAGTTGCACCTGAAATACGGGTTCTACGGCTGCATCGCGGTGATGGCCATCGCCGACCTCGCGCTGTGGTGGCGTTTCAAACGGGCAGGGTGGCTGTAGTCCGGCTTCAGGCCGGACGCGGCGCGTGCTTGCCGATCACGACGCGCCATGGTCGCACGCGCCACGATTTCACGAGGCCGTTCTGCACGTACGGATCGGCGCGCGCGAACGATTCGGCCGCTTCCGGCGAATCGCCTTCGAACACTAGCACGGCCTGGTCGGCCGGGTCCGCCAGCGCACCGGCGAGCACCAGTTCGCCGCGCTCGGTCGCCGCTTGCGCGAGTGCGAGATGCTGGGCGCGGAACGGTTCGCGCCGCGACAGGTAATCGTCGACGAGTTCGTAGATCAACTGGTAATGCATGATCGCTCCAGGAGTCGGTTTCTGCCGCGGGAGGGTGAGCGGCGGGATCAGTATAGGGCAGTGGGAAAGCCGTGGGCGGCGTGGGTTTGCCGGCGTGATCGCGGGCGTTGCTGCGCTCGTTTTTTGAATGACGTATCCCGGGCGGGTATCGTGTTGCTTTCCTGAAATGCAACTAACGGTCTAGTTTTCCCACGTCGACAAATTGCCGGACTCATTCGCGCTTGCCACACCCACGCCCGATTTGTCTACATGAAATGAGGGTCTGCCAACCGTATTCAGGGTCGGGATTTCGCATGCCGGCGAGGGCGGATGAACGGGGCGAAAAGCGACCAGAGCCGGCTGCCGGGCCGTCTGGACGGGCGCCGTGCGAGGGTGTTTCCATTGGGCCGGAATGCGACCTATGCTGAACGAATCCGGAGCGAACGCCGTTCGCCCGATTCGTCCAGACGAGGTGCGCCATGCCGGTCTCAGCCACCCTGCAGGATTGCCTGCGCCAGAAGTCATCGCGGTACGAAGTCGTGTACCACCCCTATAGCCATACGAGCATGGAGACGGCCGCCGCCGCGCATATTCCCGGCGATCGCCTCGCGAAAACCGTGCTCCTGGAGGACGCCGAAGGCTACGTCGCCGCCGTATTGCCGACGACGCACGCCGTGCGCCTGTCGGATCTCTGGGTGAAGACGGGGCGCCATCTCGTGCTCGCCCGGGAGGTCGAGTTGCGCGAGCTGTTCAAGGATTGCGACATGGGCGCGCTGCCGCCGGTCTGCATGGCGTACGGGATGAAGACGTTTCTCGAGGAACGCCTCGCGCAGCAGCCGGAAGTCTATTTCGAGGCCGGCGACCATGAAGCGCTGATTCACATGATGCAGGACGAATTCCTGATGCTGATGGAGACGGCCGAGCGCGCGCATTTTTCGCACCGAATGCAGGGAATGATGTTGTCCTGATGCGGGCGGGTTGTGGCCGTCGATTCGGGGCGGTCCGGAGATCGCCCGGGATGGTTGTGTGTCCGGGGAAATGGGTGCTGTGGGCGGCCGGTGAGGTGCGATTCGGGGCTTTGTCTGGCGGCGATGTTAGACGGGTTGCCGAGTAAATTTCATATTTGACATAATCATAATTATCGACAAATTGGGGTGTAGTAGCTTTTTAGAAATGTCGTGTTCTAGCCATTTAGAAATGTCGCATTTGGACCTCGGTAAGCTTGCCGGTTCCCCGTCAGATCATGGAGCCGACGATGCACCGAACAGCTCTGGTGACATTG
>NZ_JACCQB010000038.1:0-72607 GCF_015712265.1 Burkholderia sp. 9777_1386
CCCCGATACCTTTGACCCGCCCTTTACGCGCGTTCCCATAAGGTTCTAGTCGTCCGATTTCGACGACGGAGAACATAAAAATGGATGGGGTTTTCATCGGCGCACTGGTGCTCTTCACCGCGCTGACCCTCGGTTTGCTTGCCGGTTGCGACACGCTCGCGCAATACGGTCGCGGGGGGCGGGCATGACCTGGATGCTTTGGCTGGCTGGTGCGTCCACCGCGCTGCTGTTCGCGTATCTCGTCTTTGCGCTGCTGCGCGCGGAGGACATCGAATGAACGCGAACAACCTGTTGCAGACGCTGCTGTTCATCGTCGTGCTGCTGGCGGCGGCCGTGCCGGTCGCGCGCTACCTGAGCGCGGTGATGGACGGCAGTTCGCGCGTCGTGCGCGTGTTCGGGCCGCTCGAACGCGCGCTGTACCGCGTGGCCGGCGTCGACGCCGGCACCGAGATGAACTGGAAGCAGTATGCGGTCGCGACGATCGCGTTCAACGCGCTCGGCGTGCTGTTCCTTTACGGGCTGCTGCGCCTGCAGGGCTTCCTGCCCGGCAACCCGCAGCAGTTCGGCGCGATGACGCCCGACGGCGCGTTCAACACGGCCGTCAGCTTCGTCGCCAACACGAACTGGCAGGACTACGCGCCCGAGCAGACCGTCAGCTATCTGTCGCAGATGCTCGGCCTGACGGTGCAGAACTTCCTGTCGGCAGCGACCGGCATCGTCGTCGTGATCGCGCTGATCCGCGGCTTCGCGCGCCACACCGCGCAGACGATCGGCAACTTCTGGGTCGACCTCACGCGCGTGACGCTGTACGTGCTCGTGCCGATGGCTGCGCTCGTCGCCGCGCTGCTGATGAGCCAGGGCGTGCTGCAGAACATGAAGGCGTACCAGGACGTGCCGGTGTTGCAGGCGAGCACCTACGCGGCGCCGAAGCTCGATGCGCAGGGCAACCCGGTGAAGGACGACAAGGGCAACGCGGTCACGGTGCCGACCCCGCTCACGAAGCAGACGCTCGCGATGGGCCCGGTTGCGTCGCAGGAAGCGATCAAGATGCTCGGCACCAACGGCGGCGGTTTCTTCAATGCGAACTCCGCGCACCCGTACGAGAACCCGACGCCGTTCGCGAACTTCATCGAGATCTTCGCGATCCTGATCATCCCGGCCGCGCTGTGCCTGGTGTTCGGCCGCATGATCGGCGACCGCCGGCAGGGCGTCGCGGTGCTCGCGGCGATGACGGTCGCGTTCACGATCGCGATCGGCGTCGAGGTGAGTGCCGAGCAGGCCGGCAACCCGACGCTCGCCGCGCTGCACGTCGACCAGTCGGCGGGCGCGCTGCAGTCGGGCGGCAACATGGAAGGCAAGGAAACGCGCTTCGGGATCGCGCAGACCGGCATCTTCACGGTCGCGACCACGGCGGCGTCGTGCGGCGCGGTCGACGCGATGCACGATTCGCTGACGCCGGTCGGCGGTCTCGTGCCAATGCTGCTGATGCAACTCGGCGAAGTGGTCTACGGCGGCGTTGGCTCGGGTCTCTACGGGATGCTCGTGTTCGCGCTGCTCGCGGTGTTCGTCGCCGGCCTGATGATCGGCCGCACGCCGGAATACGTCGGCAAGAAGATCGAGTCGTACGAGATGAAGATGGTGTCGATCGTCGTGCTGCTCACGCCGCTGCTCGTGCTGGTCGGCACGTCGATCGCCGTGCTCGCCGATGCGGGCAAGGCCGGCATCGCGAACCCCGGCCCGCACGGCTTCTCGGAAATCCTCTATGCGTTCAGCTCGGCCGCGAACAACAACGGCAGCGCGTTCGCGGGCCTGACGGTCAGCACGCCGTTCTACAACTGGATGACCGCGATCGCGATGTGGTTCGGCCGCTTCGGCACGATCGTGCCGGTGCTGGCGATCGCCGGTTCCCTCGCCGCGAAGAAGCGCATCGCGGTGACGAGCGGCACGCTGCCGACCCACGGGCCGCTGTTCGTCGTGCTGCTGCTCGGCACCGTGCTGCTGGTGGGCGCGCTGACCTACGTGCCGGCGCTCGCGCTCGGCCCGGGCGTCGAGCACCTGATGATGTGGCTGGGCGCGTGATGCGCGCCCGCATGGCGACACGTTGAAAAGACTGAAGAGCTTGAAGAGATCGCAATGACTCAACATTCCGCAACACGGTCCATGTTCGACCCGGCGCTGCTGCGCCCGGCGATCGTGGACTCGTTCAAGAAACTCACGCCGCGCACGCAGTTCCGCAACCCGGTGATGTTCTGCGTGTACGTCGGCAGCATCCTGACCACGATCCTGTGGATCGCGGCGCTCGCCGGCCAGGCCGAGGCGCCCGCGGGCTTCATCCTCGCGGTCACGCTGTGGCTGTGGTTCACGGTGCTGTTCGCGAACTTCGCCGAAGCGCTCGCCGAAGGACGTTCGAAGGCGCAGGCCGCATCGCTGCGCAGCGCGAAGAAGGACGTGATGGCGAAGAAGCTCAACGAGCCGCATCCGAAGTCGCCGATCCGCATCATGACCGCGTCCGACCTGCGCAAAGGCGACGTCGTGCTGGTCGAGACCGGCGACGTGATCCCGGCCGACGGCGAGGTCGTCGACGGCGTCGCGTCGGTCGACGAATCGGCGATCACCGGCGAATCCGCACCGGTGATCCGCGAATCGGGCGGCGACTTCTCGTCGGTGACGGGTGGCACGCGTGTGCTGTCCGACTGGATCGTCGTCAAGGTCACCGCGAACCCCGGCGAGGCGTTCCTCGACCGGATGATCGCGATGGTCGAAGGCGCGAAGCGCAAGAAAACGCCGAACGAGATCGCGCTGACGATCCTGCTCGTCGCGCTGACGATCGTGATGCTGCTCGCGACCGCGACGCTGCTGCCGTTCTCGATGTTCTCGGTCGACGCGATGAAGGCCGGCCACGTGGTGACGATCACCGCGCTGGTCGCGCTGCTCGTGTGCCTGATCCCGACGACGATCGGCGGGCTGCTGTCCGCGATCGGCGTGGCCGGGATGAGCCGGATGATGCAGGCGAACGTGATCGCGACGTCGGGCCGCGCGGTGGAAGCGGCCGGCGACGTCGACGTGCTGCTGCTCGACAAGACCGGCACGATCACGCTCGGCAACCGTCAGGCGTCGACGTTCGTGCCGGCGCCGGGCGTGACCGAGGAAGCGCTGGCCGATGCCGCGCAACTGTCGTCGCTCGCCGACGAAACGCCGGAAGGGCGCAGCATCGTCGTGCTCGCGAAGGAGCGCTTCAACATCCGCCAGCGCGACATGGCGCAACTGCACGCGACGTTCCTCGGCTTTTCCGCGCAGACGCGGATGAGCGGCGTCGACCTGCCCGGTCGCGAGATCCGCAAGGGCGCGGCCGACGCGATCCGCCGCTACGTCGAAACCCACGGCAGCCGCTTCCCCGAGGAAGTGCGCCGCGCGGTGGACGACGTCGCGCGCCGCGGCAGCACGCCGCTCGTCGTCGCCGACCTGCAGGACGGGGCGGCGCGCGTGCTCGGCGTGATCGAGCTGAAGGACATCGTGAAGGGCGGCATCAAGGAGCGCTTCGCGGAACTGCGCAAGATGGGCATCAAGACCGTGATGGTGACGGGCGACAACCGGCTGACGGCCGCGGCGATCGCGGCGGAAGCGGGCGTCGACGATTTCCTCGCGGAAGCGACGCCGGAAACCAAGCTCGCGACGATTCGCGAGCATCAGGCGGCCGGGCGCCTCGTCGCGATGACGGGCGACGGCACCAACGACGCGCCGGCGCTCGCGCAGGCCGACGTCGCGGTGGCGATGAACACCGGCACGCAGGCGGCGAAGGAAGCCGGCAACATGGTCGACCTCGATTCGAACCCGACCAAGCTGATCGAGATCGTCGAGATCGGCAAGCAGATGCTGATGACGCGCGGGTCGCTGACGACGTTCTCGATCGCGAACGACATCGCGAAATATTTCGCGATCATCCCGGCCGCGTTCGTGACGACCTACCCGCAACTGCGCGTGCTCGACATCATGCACCTGACGTCGCCGGCGTCCGCGATCCTGTCTGCCGTGATCTTCAATGCGCTGATCATCGTCGCGCTGATTCCGCTCGCGCTGAAGGGCGTGACCTATCGGCCGCTCGGCGCCGCGTCGCTGCTGCGCCGCAACCTGCTGGTCTACGGCCTCGGCGGCGTGCTGCTGCCGTTCCCGTTCATCAAGCTGATCGACATGACGCTCGCCGCGCTCGGCTGGGCCTGAGCCGGCCGCACTGGAAGGAACCATCATGAAATCGTTGATTCGCCCGCTCGTCGTGCTGTTCGTCATCCTGACCGCCGTGACGGGGCTCGCTTACCCAGCCGTGATGACCGTGTTCGGTCAGGCCGTGTTTCCGTCGCAGGCCAACGGCAGCCTGATCGAGCAGGACGGCAAGGTCGTCGGCTCCGCGCTGATCGGCCAGCCGTTCGATGCGCCGAAGTATTTCTGGGGCCGGCTGTCGGCCACCGCGCCGATGCCGTACAACGCGGCCGGCTCGGGCGGCTCGAACTTCGGGCCGCTGAACCCGTCGCTCCCCGACCAGGTGAAGGCGCGCATCGCCGCGTTGCGCGACGCCGGGACCGACCTGTCGAAACCGGTGCCGATCGACCTCGTGACCGCGTCGGCGAGCGGCCTCGATCCGGAAATCACGCCGGCGGCCGCCGCGTACCAGGTCGAGCGCGTCGCGAAGGCGCGCCATCTGGCGCCGGACGTGGTCGCGCAACTCGTCGCCGTGAACACGACGGGCCGCCAGTTCGGCGTGCTCGGCGAGCCGCGCGTGAACGTGCTGAAGCTGAATCTCGCGCTCGACGCGGCGCAGGCCGCGCACTGACCGATCGCGCGTGCCGACCGGCGTCCGGCGCGGCCTGGGCCGCGCCGGACGCGCTTTTCCCGACGGCGCTTGCGCCGTCTTTGCCTTTTGCGGCGATTTGGAACCACAATGCTCGTACTCGCGCGCATCCGGGCGCTCCGCTTTCCTCACGCATGAACCGTCCCGATCCAGACCAACTTCTCGACAAGCTGCAGCGAGATGAAGAAAAGCAGCGGCGCGGCCAGCTCAAGATCTTCTTCGGCGCGTCCGCCGGCGTCGGCAAGACCTACGCGATGCTGCAGGCCGCGCGCCAGCGCCGGCAGGAAGGCGTCGACGTCGTCGTCGGCATCGTCGAGACCCACGGCCGCAGCGAGACCGCCGCGCTGCTCGACGGCCTCGACGTGCTGCCGCCCGCCCGCATCGACTATCGCGGCCGCACGCTCGCCGAATTCGATCTGGACGGCGCGCTCGCGCGAGCGCCGCAACTGATCCTCGTCGACGAGCTCGCGCATTCGAACGTGCAGGGCGCACGCCACCTGAAGCGCTGGCAGGACGTCTACGAGCTGCTCGACGCGGGCATCGACGTCTATACGACCGTCAACGTCCAGCATCTCGAAAGCCTGAACGACGTGGTCGGCGCGATCACCGGCATCCGCGTGTGGGAGACCGTGCCCGATCGCGTGTTCGACGCGGCCGACGAAGTCACGCTCGTCGACCTGCCGGCCGAGGAACTGCTCGAGCGGATGCGCGACGGCAAGGTCTATCTCGCGCAGCAGGCCGAGCGCGCGGTGCGCAACTTCTTCCGCAAGGGCAACCTGATCGCGCTGCGCGAACTCGCGCTGCGGCGCACGGCCGATCGCGTCGACGCGCAGATGCGCGAGTACCGCGCCGACCGTTCGATCCAGCGCATCTGGCAGGCGCGCGAGCGGTTGCTGGTGTGCGTCGGGCCCGGCCCCGAAGCGCCGACGCTGGTGCGCGCGGCCGCGCGGCTCGCGGCGAGCCTGAAGGCCGACTGGATCGCCGTGTACGTCGAGACGCCGCGCCTGCAGCGGCTGCCCGACGCGCGGCGGCAGCGCACCCTCGACGCGCTGAAGCTCGCGGCCGAGCTCGGCGCGGAGACGGCCACGCTCGCCGGCGCCGACGCGGTCGCCGCGCTGATCGGCTATGCGAAGGTGCGCAACGTGTCGAAGCTGGTCGCGGGCGGCTCGCCGAAGGTGGGGCTCGCGCGCCGCTTCGCGCGGCCGTTCGGCGAGCAGCTAGCGGAACGCGCGGGCGACGTCGACCTGATGCTGATTCGCGCATCCGCGAGCGACGAGGCGCGCGCCGCGCCGCTCGACGCGCGGGCGCGCGACTGGCGCGATGCGTTCGCGCAGTTCGGCACGCACCGCTCGCCGCCGCGCCATTACGCGTATGCGGCCGCGATCTGCGCGGCGATCACCGTCGTCGCGAGTGTCGTGTCCGGGCGACTCGACCTCACGAATCTCGTGATGCTGTACCTGCTCGGCGTGGTGTTCTCGGCCGTGCGGCTCGGGCGCGGCCCGGGCGTGCTGCAGTCGTTCCTGTCGGTGGCCGCGTTCGATTTCTTCTTCGTGCCGCCGCGCATGTCGTTCTCGGTCAGCGACACGCAATACCTGCTGACCTTCTTCGGGATGCTGCTGACGTCGCTCGTGATCAGCCACCTGACATCGACGCTGACGCGCCAGGCCAGCGTCGCGCAGCGCCGCGAGCGCCGCACCGGCGCGATCTACGCGATGGCGCGCGAACTCGGCGCGGCGCTGACGACCGAGCAGATCGTCGAGATCGGCAGCCGCCACGTCGGCGAGGTGTTCCGCGCGCGTGTCGCGTTCCTGCTGCCCGACAGCGCGGACCAGGTGCGGCAGAAGATCGAGGAGCCCGACGCGGCCGTCACGCTGACGGGCGCGGAGCTCGACAGCGACGTCGGCCAGTGGGTGTACGACCAGCAGAAGCCGGCCGGCCGCGGCACCGATACGCTGCCGGCGACGGCCGCGCTGTACCTGCCGCTGAAGGCGCCGATGCGCACGCGCGGCGTGCTCGCGGTCGCGTCGCGCGAGCCGCGCGAACTCGAGGTGCCCGAGCAGCAGCGGATGCTCGACGCATTCGCCGCGCAGATCGCGCTCGCGCTGGAGCGCGTGCACTACGTCGAGATCGCGCGCGACGCGCTCGTCAACATGGAATCCGAACGGCTGCGCAACTCGCTGCTGTCGGCGATCTCGCACGACCTGCGCACGCCGCTCACGACGATCGTCGGCTTCTCGTCGATGCTCGCGAACGGGCGCGCGGCCGCGCAGGCGGGCGACGCCGCGGCGGCCGCGCGGCTCGCGCAGCGCGAGGGCGAACTCGTCGACGCGATCCACGACGAGGCGCTGCGCATGACGGGCATCGTCACGAACCTGCTCGACATGGCGCGGCTGCAGGCCGGCAGCCTGCAGCTCAAGCGCCAGTGGTCGCTGCTCGAGGAAACCGTCGGCGCCGCGCTCGCCGCCTGCCGGCGGGTGCTCGCCCGCCATCCGGCGCGCGTTGCGCTGCCGGCCGACCTGCCGCTGCTGCAGATGGACGCGGTGCTGATGGAGCGGCTGTTCACCAACCTGTTCGAGAACGCGGCGAAGTACACGCCGCCCGATACGTCGCTCGACATCGGCGCCGAGCGCGTGACCGACGACGGGCAGCCATTCGTGCGCGTGCGCGTCGACGATCACGGCCCGGGCCTGCCGGCCGGCATGGAAACGCGGATCTTCGACAAGTTCACGCGCGGGGAGAAGGAATCGGCGACGCCGGGCATCGGGCTCGGCCTCGCGATCTGCCGCGCGATCGTCGAGGCGCACGGCGGTAAAATCGGCGCGCTGAACCGCACCGCGCCCGACGGCCACGTGACGGGCGCGCGCTTCTGGTTCACGCTGCCGGTCGACACGCCGCCGGCCGCGCCGGCCGTGCCCGACGACGAACCCGACCTGCCGGGCGCATCGCCCCCATCCGAGTCATTGCCAGACCATGAGTGAACCCAGCCTGACCGTCGTCCTGATCGAGGACGAAAAGCAGATCCGCCGCTTCGTGCGCGCCGCGCTCGAAGAGGAGGACATCGCGGTGTTCGAGGCCGAGACGGGCAAGCAGGGGCTGATCGACGCGGCGACGCGCAAGCCCGACCTCGTGATCGTCGACCTCGGGCTGCCCGATACCGACGGCCTCGACGTGATCCGCGAACTGCGCGGCTGGTCCGAGGTGCCGGTGATCGTGCTGTCCGCCCGCACGCAGGAAGAGGAGAAGGTCGCGGCGCTCGACGCGGGCGCCGACGACTACCTGACCAAGCCGTTCGGCGTGTCCGAACTGCGTGCGCGGATGCGCGCGCAACTGCGCCGGCGCAACCAGGGCGGCGCGAACGAGTCGCCGAAGGTGACCTTCGGCAGCGTGACCGTCGATCTCGCGCTGCGCCAGGTATGGCGCGACGATGCGATCGTGCACCTGACGCCGCTCGAATACCGGCTGCTCGCGACGCTCGTGCGTCACGCGGGGCGCGTGCTCACGCACCGCCAGCTGCTGCGCGACGTGTGGGGGCCGTCGCACGTCGAGAGCCATCACTATCTGCGCATCTACATGGCGCACCTGCGCCAGAAGCTCGAGGCCGATCCCGCGCAGCCCGAGCACATCGTCACCGAGACGGGCGTCGGCTACCGGCTCGTCGGCGCCGTGTGACGACGGGCGCGGCGGCGCACACGGCCATGACCCCGCGCGCCGGCACGGTTGCGCCGGCGCGACAGTCTCGCGACTGCCGCCGGCCTTGCACACCGGCTGCGCGATCCCCGCTATCCTGACCGTTCCGCGAACGAAAACGAGGAGCGTGCAATGTCCGTCCGTCTGGTCGTCCTCTGTGCGCTGGCGCTGGTCGCGCCCGGCGCGTTCGCCCAACCGTTGCCGCCCGGGCAGCAGCCGCCCGCGCAGGTGGCGCTGGCCAATCCCGCGTCGGTCAACTGCGAGAAGCTCGGCGGTCGCCACGTGATCCGCAACCTGTCGAGCGGGCAGGTCGGCATGTGCATGTTCAAGGATGGCCGCGTGTGCGAGGAGTGGGCGCTGTACCGCGACGACCGCTGCGTCGGCGGCGGTGCGCCGAAGCGCGTGGCGAACTGAGCGCGGCCGGCCGATCGCGCCCCGCATCGGCCACCGACGTGGCAGGCAGCCGGCAGGTCCGTAAGCCTCTTGTTATACTCGGCGCCGCCCGGGGACGACCCCGGGTCATTCGCTTCAACGGGGACGGCCCCATCCGATACGGAGTACGTCGAGATGGCGTGGGTATGGTTGTTGATCGCCGGTTTGCTGGAAGTGGCCTGGGCGGCCGGCTTGAAATCGTCGGACGGCTTCACGAAGCTCGGTCCGTCGGTGTTTACGATCGTGACGGCGCTGGCCAGCTTCGGGCTGCTCGCGGTCGCGATGCGCCAGTTGCCGCTCGGTACCGCGTACGCGGTGTGGACGGGCATCGGCGCGGTCGGCGCGTTCGTGTTCGGCATCGTGATGATGGGCGAGGCGCTGACCGTCGCGCGCGTCGCGAGCGCGGCGCTGATCGTCGCGGGGCTGGTCGGCCTGAAGCTGTCGTCGGCCGCCTGACGACGGTATCCCGGGTGCGCAGGCGCCCGGGCGCCGCCTTGCCCCGCGGAATTGCGCCGGTCGCCCGCCCAGCCTGTCTATAATGGAACGCATTCGGGCCTGAATCCCGTCGTGCTTCTCGCGGCACGCGGTGCCGGTCGCCACGCGCCGCGCGGCCAATCTGTCCGACCCGATCCGATCAATCGGCAAAACGCACGGAAAGTGCAAGGAGAGGGCCATGATCGAAGCCATTTCGCTCGGCGCGGGGCTCGCGTGGGCGAGCGGCCTGCGCCTGTACCTGACGGTCCTGATCGCCGGCGTGCTGGCGCGGTTCGGCTGGCTCCATCTACCCGACACGCTGGCCGTGCTGATGTCGCCGTGGGTGATCGGCGCCGCGGCCGTGCTCACCGTGACCGAGTTCCTTGCCGACAAGATCCCCGCGTTCGACTCGCTGTGGGATGCCGTGCATACCTTCATCCGCATCCCGGCCGGGGCCGTGCTCGCGGCCGGCGCGCTCGGCCATGCCGACCCGACCATGCTGGCGGTCGCGGGGCTCGCCGGCGGCTCGCTCGCCGGCGCCGCGCACGTGGCGAAGGCCGGCACGCGCGCGCTGATCAACCTGTCTCCCGAACCGATTTCGAACTGGGTCGCGTCGTCGACCGAGGACGGTCTCGTGGTCGGCGGGCTCGTCCTCGCGTTCTTCGTTCCGCTCGCGTTCCTCGTGCTGCTCGCCGCGTTCATCGCGGCGTCGGCGTGGGCGCTGCCGCGTCTGTGGCGCGGCGTGTCGGGCGGTTTTCGCGGGATGGCGAACCACATGGTGTCGCGGCTCAACTCGATCGGAGGGAAACGCGATTGAAGGGGCCGCAACACGCGGCGCAGCCGCCGGCCGGGCCATCCGGCCATGACGGGCGCGCGCATGCCGGCCGCTTCGGTCTGCGCGACCTGATCCACCAGGCTGCCCGGATGACCGCGCGCGACTGGCGCGCGGGCGAACTGACGCTGCTCGTCCTCGCGCTGGTGCTCGCGGTCGCGGCGCTGACGAGCGTCGGCTTTCTCGCCGATCGCCTGCGCCAGGGGCTCGAGCGCGACGCGCGTCAGATGCTCGGCGCCGATTTCGTCGTGCGCGCCGATCATCCGGTCGATCCGTCGTTCGACCGGCAGGCCCGCGCGCTCGGCCTGCGTACCGCGACGACCGCCATTTTTCCGAGCATGATCGCGGCCGCCGCGGGCGGGCAGGCGGCCGACGCGGCACCGTCGCGCCTCGCGGCCGTGAAGGCCGTGTCGCCCGGGTATCCGCTGCGCGGCGCGGTCGAGATTCTGCCGGCCGGTGCCGCCACTGCGCAGAAGGCGGCCGCGATTCCCGCGCCCGGCACCGTATGGGCCGACCCGGCGCTGCTCGACGCGCTGCACCTGAAGGCCGGCGATACGGTGCGGGTCGGGCTGCGTACATTTACGGTCGCCGCCGCGATCACCCGCGAACTCGATCGCGGCTTTTCGTTCGTCAATTTTTCGCCGCGGCTGATGATGCGCGCGGACGAGCTCGCCGCGACGGGGCTCACCGGCTACGGCAGCCGCGTCACGTACCGGCTGCTGGTCGCCGGCGATGCTCCGGCCATCGCGCGCTTCGAAACGTATGCGCACGCGCGCGTCGACGGCGGGAAGCTGCGCGGCGTCGGGCTCGAGTCGTTGCAGGAAGGGCAGCCGCAGGTGCGGCAGACGCTGGATCGCGCGCGCCATTTCCTGACGCTCGTCGCGCTGCTGACCGCGCTGCTCGCGGCGGTCGCGATCGCGATGGCCGCGCAGCGCTACATGCGGCGTCATCTCGACGGCTGCGCGACGATGCGCTGTCTTGGCGTGAGCCGCCGCACGCTCGGCGCGCTGTTCGCGCTGGAATTCGCCGGCGTCGGCATCGTGTCGGGCGCCGCGGGCGCGGTGCTCGGCTATGCCGGCCACTGGGCGTTGCTGGCCGCGCTCGGCAGCCTGATCGACGTCGTGCTGCCGCCGCCGACGTTGTGGCCGGCGCTGATCGGCATGGGCGCCGCGCTCGTGCTGCTGCTCGGTTTCGCGCTGCCGCCGCTCGTGCCGCTCACGCGCGTGCCGCCGGTGCGCGTGCTGCGGCGCGAGTGGGGCGACGCGTCGCGCACCGCGTGGGCCGCGTACGCGATCGGCGTCGTGCTGTTCGCGGGGCTGCTGATCGTGGCCGCCGGCAACCTGAAGCTCGGCCTGATCGTCGCGGGCGGCTTTGCCGGTGCGCTGGTCGGTTTCGCGCTGATCGCCCGGCTCGTGCTGTTCGCCGCCGCGCGCGCGGTGCGCAATGCGCGCGTGGCCGCGGGCGTCGGCTGGCGTTACGCGCTGGCGTCGCTGCACCGACGCGGCACGGCCAGCGCGCTGCAGATCACCGCGCTCGCGCTCGGCCTGATGTGCCTGCTGCTGATCGCGATCACGCGCAACGACCTCGTGGCGGGCTGGCGGCAGTCGACACCGCCCGATGCGCCGAACCAGTTCCTGATCGACATCCAGCCCGACCAGCGCGCCGATGTCGCGGCCTATCTGGCCGCGCACGGCGTGCGCGACGCCGAGCCCGCGCCGATGGTGCGCGGCCGCCTCGTCGCGATCAACGGCAAGCCGGTGAATCCGGACGCGTACCCGTCCGAAGAGGCGCGCCGGCTCGTCGATCGCGAGTTCAACCTGTCGTATACGACCGAGCTGCCGTCCGACAACCGGATCGTCGAAGGCGACTGGTTCGGCACCGCGGCCACGCCGCAGATCTCGATCGAAGCCGGCCTCGCGAAGACGCTGAACGTGAAACCGGGCGACACGCTGCGCTTCGACGTGACGGGACTGACGGTCGACGCGCCCGTCACCAGCGTGCGCAAGCTCGACTGGGGCTCGTTCCGCGTCAACTTCTTCGTGCTGATGCCGCCGCCCGTGCTGAAGGATTTCCCGGCCGTCTACCTGACCAGCTTCCATCTGCCGGCCTCGGACGCCGCGCTGCTCGATCCGCTGATCGCGCGCTACCCGAACCTGACCGCGATCGATGTCGCGCCGATCCTCGCGCAGTTGCAGCGGATGATGCTGCAGGTGGTCGGGGCGGTGCAGTTCCTGTTCGCGTTCACGCTCGCGGCCGGGGTGCTCGTGCTGTACACGGCGCTCGCCGGCTCGCGCGACGAGCGCGTGCGCGAGGCCGCGCTGCTGCGCGCGCTCGGCGCGTCGCGCGCGCAGGTGAACGCGGTGCAGCGCGCGGAATTCGTCGTGGTCGGCGCGCTGGCCGGCGTGCTGGCATCGGCGGGCGCGATCGCGGTCGGCTGGGTGCTCGCCGCGCGCGTGTTCGACTTCCAGCTCGCCGTCGATCCTTGGCTCGTGCCGGCCGGCATCGCGGCCGGTGTCGTCTGCGCCGGTGCGGCCGGCTGGCTGAGCCTGCATAATGTGTTGCGGCGCCCCGCGCTGCAGTCGCTGCGCGACGCCTGAGCGTCGCCCGCGGCCCCGAAGATCCCGTTTCCCGACTATCCGTATGACCGATGTGAATGACGATGCGCCGTCGCAGCCGACGGCGTTCGAGCTCGTGGGCGGCGAAGCCCGCGTGCGCGAAATGGTGGACCGCTTCTACGACCTGATGGACCTCGAGCCGGAGTTCGCGCAGATTCGCGCGCTGCATCCGCCGTCGCTCGACGGTTCGCGCGACAAGCTGTTCTGGTTCCTGTGCGGCTGGCTCGGCGGCCCCGACCACTACATCAGCCGGTTCGGCCATCCGCGGCTGCGCGCGCGGCACCTGCCGTTCCCGATCGCGTCGGTCGAGCGCGACCAGTGGCTGCGCTGCATGGCGTGGGCGATGGAGGATGTCGGGTTGCCGGAGCCGCTGCGCGAGCGGCTCATGCATTCGTTCTACGACACGGCCGACTGGATGCGCAACCGGCCCGGTTGATCGACCGGTACGCCGCTGCCCGCGCGCGGGACGATCTGCGTCTGGGCGCCCGTGCCGCCCGGCGCGACACTGGCCGTTTCCATTCCCCCATCGATACGAGGCTCGCCCGATGACGACACAAGCGCTGTTTCGCGAAGACGCGTACCTCACGCAATGCGAGGCGATCGTCCAGGCCGTCGGCGACGACGGCATCCGGCTCGACCGCACGGTGTTCTATCCGCTCGGCGGCGGCCAGGCCGGCGACACCGGCACGCTGACGCTGCCCGACGGCAGCACGATCGCGATCGCTGACACGCGCAAGGCGAAGTTCGACGGTGCGACGCCCGACGACGCCGTGCACGTGCCCGCGCCGGACCAGGAGGCGAGCGTCGCGACGCTCGCCCCCGGCACGCGCGTGGTCGCGGCGATCGACTGGCTGCGCCGCTACCGGCACATGCGCCTGCATACGGCCGCGCACCTGATGTGCGCGGTGCTGCCGTATGCGGTCGACGGCTGCAGCGTGACGGCCGACTACGTGCGGCTCGATTTCGCGACGTCCGACGCGATCGACCGCGACGACGTCGAGCGGCGCCTCGCGGGCTTCGTCGTCGGCGCGCATCCGGTCACGACCGAATGGATCACCGACGACGAGATGGCCGAGCGGCCCGAACTCGTGCGCACGATGAGCGTGAAGCCGCCGATGGGCCTCGGCCGCGTGCGGCTGCTGCGCATCGAAAACGTCGACCTGCAGCCGTGCGGCGGCACGCATGTGCGCAACACGTCCGAAATCGGTGGGCTGCGGGTCGCGAAACTGGAAAAGAAGAGTGCGCGCACACGGCGCCTCGTACTGGAGTTTGCATGACGATCGATACCGGGAAAGCAGGCGCGGCGGCGCTCGATCCGCAGGCACGGGAGATTCTCGATTTCTGGTTCGGCGCGCCGGGCTCGGCCGAATTCGGGCAGAACCGCACGGTCTGGTTCAATGGCGGCGCGGCATTCGACGACGTGCTGCGTACGCGCTATGGCGCGCTGCTCGACGCTGCATGCGACGGCGCTTGCGATCACTGGGCCGATTCGCCGTCGGGCGCACTCGCGTTGATCGTCGTGCTCGACCAGTTCTCGCGCAACATCCATCGCGGCACGCCGCGCGCGTTTGCCGCCGATTCGAAGGCGCTCGCGCTCGCGCGCCGCGTCGTCGCGGCCGGCTGGGACGCGCGGTTGCCGAGCGGCCATCACCGTGCGTTCGCGTATCTGCCGTTCGAGCACGACGAGTCGGTCGAGAGCCAGCGCGAGGCCGTGCGTCTGTGCGCGGGCATCCGCGACGAGGCCGGGTGCGAGAGCTATCACCGCTTCGCATTGCTGCATGCGGCGGTCGTCGAGCGCTTCGGGCGCTTTCCGCACCGGAACGCGATTCTCGGCCGCGCGTCGACCGACGAGGAAACGGCGTTTTTGCGAGAGCCCGGCTCGTCGTTCTGACGATCCGAATGTCGACGTGATGACGGAAGGGGCGGCGACCGTTGGGGCGCTGGCGGGCTCGGACCGGCGCCGGCATCGCGCAAGGGCTGCGCACCGGCCGGGCGGATGAGCGCGGCCATTGCCGAAGAAGAAAACGAAGGCGGGCAGGACGGCGCATCGCGCCGCCCGGCGTCACTGCAGGTGCTGTTCGGGCGTGCGCACGTAAACGCGCAGCAACTCGTCGTTGTCGCCCGGGCGGGCGCCCGTCCAGAACAGCTTCCACTCGCTGCCGGGCGCCGGCTCGACGGCCCGCACGCCCTGCACGATCATCCATGTGCAGCGCGTCGTCTTCGCGTCGTCGATCGGCGTGTGCTGGATGCCGGAGAAGTAGTACATCATCGGCGCCTCCGATTCGCCGAACCCGGGCAGGCTCGCCATGCAGTCGCCGTCGTTCCATTCGAGCGCCAGATGCGCGTTCAGGTCGTCGAACACCGAGCGGTAGCTCTTCGCGGCATCGAGCCACGGCAGCAGCAGCGTGTAGACGAGCCCCCACGCGACGAGCGCGCCGGCGCCCCACGACAGCGCGCCGCGCCACCGGCCCGTCGTGCGCAACTTCGGCAGCAGCGTCAGCCAGCCGACCGTCAGTGCGAGCGCGCCGGTCACGAGCGCGGGCTGGATCGGCATCGTCCAGTCGAGCGGCAGCCAGCGGCCGAGCAGCGCGAGATCGGCGCGCGACGCGGCCGGATCGGCCATCACCGCCCAGATCGCCCACGCGAGCACGACGACCGTGCCGAACAGGAGGCGGCTCAGGTAATCCCAGGCGAGATGCAGCCGGCGCGGCAGGCGCTCGATCGCCTGCGCGGCGACCAGTGCGAGCGGTGCGAAGAACGGCAGGATGTAGAGCTGGCGCGACGTCGCGGATATTTGCAGCACCACGAGCCCGATACCGGCGAACAGCACGGGCAGCGCGACAGACGGCACGCGCCAGTCACGCCATGCGCCGCGTGCGAGCGCGACGATCGCGAGCGGTGCGATCGGGAAACCGACGGTCAGGAACGCGCGGAGAATGAAGAGCGGCTTGTCGTTTTCTGCCCCGAGCTCGGGGACGGAGAAACCGAAGAAGCGGCCGACGTTGTTGTCCCAGAACCACTTCATGAACAGCGTCTCCGAGCGCAGGAACAGCGCGGTCGGCCAGATCAGCGCGAACGGCGCGAACACGAGCGCGGCAATGCCGAGCGCGCGTGCGAACGAGCGGGTGCGGCAGGCCGGGTAGAGCACCAGTGTGCAGACGAGCGTGGCCGCGAACACGAGCGGCACGAACAGCCCCTTCGCCATCAGCGCGATGCCGACGCCCGCGCCGAAGAGCGGCGCGGCCCAGCGGCTCGCCGGGTGCACCGGCAGCCCGTGCCGCATCTGCTGCGCGCGCGCGACGTGCTGCATCACGAGTTCGAGCAGTCCGCAGAACCCCATTGCCGTACCGGCAAACAATGCGACGTCCGTCATCATGTCGTGCACGTGCTTGATGACGACGAGCGTGCCCGCGCTCAGCACGACCGGGCCGAGCACGCGCAGGTCGAACCAGTTCTCCGTCCGGCTGGCCACGCGGGCCGCACGTGCGATGAAGCCGAACGCGAGCGCGGCGAACAGGGCGCTCGCCAGGCGCGCCGCGTCGTGCAGCGGCATCACGCGCTGCAGCAGCCACGCGAGGCTGGTCGCGACCCACGCGTAAAGCGGCGGCTTTTCCATGAAGGGCAGGCCGGCATTGGTCGGCACGACGAAGTCGCCGGTCTCGAGCATGTGCTGGATGATGCCGAACGTGTAGGTTTCGTCCTGTTTCCACGGATCGTGGCCGAGCACGCCGGGCAGCGTGTACGCGCACACCAGGGCGGCAACGAACAACCAGGCGCGCCAGCCGAGCAGCAGCGCGCGGTCGCGCGCGGGGCTGGCGGCCGCGGTCGATGCGGCAACGGGCGTGCCGGCAACGTCGAGCGTCGCGATGACGTCGGTATCGGCGGTCGAGCGGGTGTGCGCGGCCGAGGCGGGCACGGACGTGCGTCGCCGGCTGGGCGCTGCGGTTCCAGGCATGGAAAAGATCTCGGGTCGAGTCGAGCCGGTCCGGCGACATGGGCTGGACCGATAAGGGGATTACATCCGGCTAACGGACAGGATGTTTAAGACACCTGTCTGAATGACCGCTAGTAGAGCACGGAATTGTTACGGATGTTTACTGAAACTGTCACGGAATTGTGGAGATTTGTGGCGGCGTGACCACGCGGCGTTGTCGACCGCCGTATTGTTGCGCGGCGCGGCGCGTCAGCTCAGCGGCCGCCGCCGACGTCGAGCAGGGCGCCCGTCGTGTAGGAGGCCGTATCGCCGAGCAGCCAGACGATCGCCTCGGCGACTTCCTGCGCTTCGCCCGCGCGGCCGAGCGGCGTTTGCGCGCCGAGGCGGGCCGCACGGCCCGGCTGGCCGCCGCTTGCATGAATGTCGGTCTCGATCAGGCCGGGGCGTACCGCGTTGACGCGCACGCCGTGCGGGCCGAGTTCCTTGGCGAGGCCGATCGTCAGCGAATCGACCGCGCCTTTCGAGCCCGCGTAGTCGACGTACTCGTTCGGCGAGCCGAGCCGCGATGCGATCGACGACACGTTGACGATCGCGCCGCCGCGGCCGCCGCGGTCGGTCGACAGCCGGCGCGCGGCTTCGCGCGCGCACAGGTAGGCGCCGAGCACGTTGGTATCGAACATCCGCCGCAACCGGTCGACCGGCATGTCGGCGAGCGGCATCGACGGCGCGACGATGCCTGCGTTGTTGACGAGCGCGTCGAGGCGTCCGAACGCGGCCGCAACGGTATCGAACATCGCGACGACGTCCGCCTCGTTCGCGACATCGCCCGCGACGATGCACGCGCGGCCGCCCGCGTCGCGCACGGCCTGCGCGGTCAGTTCGGCCGCCGCCGCGTCGCGCGCGTAGTTGATGCCGACGTCCCAGCCGCGTTCGGCCGCGAGCACGGCGGTCGCGCGGCCGATGCCGCGGCTCGCGCCGGTGATGAGGACGGCCTTGCGGTCGGACGATGCGGTCATCGCGTGCGGGTTCCGGTGAGGGT
This sequence comes from Burkholderia sp. 9777_1386, assembly GCF_015712265.1. Lineage (NCBI taxonomy): Bacteria > Pseudomonadati > Pseudomonadota > Betaproteobacteria > Burkholderiales > Burkholderiaceae > Burkholderia > Burkholderia sp. 9777_1386. Next base: position 17,857 of record NZ_JACCQB010000038.1, read on the forward strand.
CACTTCGCTGCGTCGGGCGCCCACTTGTCGCGGGCGGGCGGCTGGTAGCGGCGCAGCCGCTCGATCAGCGCGACGGGTTCGGATTCGACGCACAGCGCGTCGAAATAGGCCGGCCGCATGAAGCCTTCGTCGACCGTATGGCGCAGCAGCGCGATCAGCGGATCGTAGAACGAATCGATGTTGTAGAGCGCGACGGGCTTGCGGTGATAGCCGAGCTGCGCCCACGTGTAGACCTCGAAGAGCTCCTCGAGCGTGCCGGCGCCGCCGGGCATCGCGACGAACGCGTCGGAGAGGTCGGCCATCATTTTCTTGCGATGGTGCATGTCGGGCACGACGTGCAGTTCCGACAGCCCCGTATGGCCGACTTCCTTGTCGACGAGCAGCTCGGGGATCACGCCGACCGCACGGCCGCCGGCCGCCATCACTTCGTCGGCGATCACGCCCATCAGGCCGACGCGGCCGCCGCCGTACACGAGCGTGAGGCCCGCGTCGACGAGCGCGCGGCCGAACGCGCGCGCGGCATCGGCATAGACCGGCCGCACGCCGGACGACGAACCGCAGTAAACGCAGACTGCCTTCATTGCTTCGCGTCCTTGGCGGGGGCCTGCCCACCGGAGACGGGGCTGCCGGCCGGGCGCGGCGAACCGTCGCGCGGCGGCAGGTAGTCGGTGAACTGGCGCTTGGGCAGCTTGCCGGAGACGAGGTCGTCGAACAGCTGGCGCGAACGGCCGCGCAGGTACGGGGCCATGATCGAGATCACGTGCATGCTCACCTGGTGCAGCTCTTCGCGGATCGCGTCCTGGTCGTTGTATTTGCGCGGATGCATCACGTACTGATACGACAGCCAGTACGTCGAGATCACGGCCATGTTGGTGGCGATGACTTCGATCTCGGCGGGCGTCGCGACCATTTCGGCATCGGAGACGAGCAGCTCGCACATGTCGTGTGCGAAGCGCACCTTGTGGCTGATGATCTGCTTGAAGTGTGTCTCGAGCGTGCGGTTGCGTGCGAGCAGGTCGTTGAGGTCGCGATACAGGAACCGGTAGGTCCACATGAAATCGGCCATGTACTGCAGGTACGACCAGGTTTCGTCGATCGTCGGACGGTGATCTTCGGGGAAGCGCAGCCGCCGTTCGATCTGCTGCTCGAACTGCGCGAAGATGCTGTTGATGATGTCGTCCTTGTTGCGGAAATGGTAGTACAGGTTGCCTGGACTGATTTCCATTTCCTCGGCGATCGTCGTGGTGGTGACGTTCGGCTCGCCGATCTCGTTGAAGAGTTTCAACGACAACTCGAGAATCCGTTCGCGGGTGCGGCGGGGAGGTTTCGCTTCCATGTCGTCCGGCCCTGTGTGTGCCGGACTGGCGGGCGCTGCAATCGATGCTGCGTGATTCGTCCGGCGCGGGTTGCTGTTCTATGTCTAGCGGACGATTATAAACCGGGGTTTCGCCACATCGGGGCATTTCGTGATCGCGGCCCCGCGCGGCGCATGGTGCAGCGCCGCACGCGGGCAGCGGGAATGGCGCCGGGCGGTTGCCTAGAAGCCGAGCCAGCGTGCGACGACCGGCCCGAGCACGAAGCCCCAGGTCGTCACGCACGCGAACAGCGCGACCGTCACGGCCGCGCTGCCGAGGTCCTTCGCGCGTTTCGACAGTTCGTGACGTTCGAGCGAGATGCGGTCGATCGCGGCTTCGACGCTCGAGTTCAGCAGCTCGACGATCAGCACCAGCAGCACCGAGCCGATCAGCAGCGCGCGCGACGCGGCCGGCACCGGCGCGAATGCGCCGATCGGCAGCATCAGCGCGGCGAGCGTGAGCTCCTGGCGAAACGCGCTTTCCTCGCGGATCGCGACGCGAAACCCGTTCAGCGAATGCTTGAGGGCGAACCACGCGCGGGTGATGCCGCGGTGGCGCTTGTACGGGTTCGGCGGCAGCGGCGCGAGCCGGTCGTCGGGGCCGAGCGGTTCGTGCGCGTGCACGTCCGCGTCGGCGTGCGGCTCTTCCTCGTCGAACGGGCGGTGCCGCGGCGTCGCGGCGGGGGGCGGGATCTTGTCGTTCAGGTCTCGTTTCAAACGGCGGCACCTTCGGCTGGCGAGTACGCGGTCTTCGGCAGCGGCTTCAGATGCGACGCGAACTGCTCGGATGCCGCGCGCCACGAGAAGCGTTCGGCCCACGCGCGCGCAGTCGTGCGTTCGATCTTCAGCGCCTCGAGGCAGGCTTCCTGCAGATCCTCGTGCATCGCGCCGGCATTGCCTTCGCCGAGCACGTCGATCGGACCCGTGACGGGATACGCGGCCACCGGCGTGCCGCAGGCGAGGGCTTCGAGCAGCACGAGGCCGAACGTGTCGGTGCGACTCGGGAATACGAACACGTCGGCCGCAGCATACACCTTCGCGAGCTCAGCCTGTGACAGCACGCCGAGATAGTTCGCCTCCGGGTAGCGCGACTTCAGTTCCGCGAGCGCGGGGCCTTCGCCCGCGACCCACTTCGAGCCGGGCAGGTCGAGGCGCAGGAACGCCTCGACGTTCTTCTCGATCGCGACGCGGCCCACGTACAGGAAGATCGGCCGCGCGGTGTTGAGCACCTTCGATTCCATCGGCCGGAAGATGTCGAGGTCGACGCCGCGGGTCCACAGCACGACGTTCGTGAAGCCGAACTTCTCGAGGTCCTGCTTGACGACCGGGGTCGGCGCCATCACCGCGAGCGACGGGCCGTGGAACCAGTGCAGGAAGCGGTAGGTCGCCGCGAGCGGGATGCCGAAGCGCGCCTGCACGTATTCCGGAAAGCGGGTGTGATACGCGGTCGTGTACGGCAGCTTGCGGGCGCGCGCATAGCGCCGTGCGGCGAGGCCGAGCGGGCCTTCGGTCGCGATGTGCAGCGCGTCGGGTGCGAACGCATCGATCCGTGCGCGCAGCTTGCGGTACGGCAGGATCGACAGGCGGATCTCGGGGTAGGTCGGGCAGGGCACCGTGCGGAATTCCAGCGGCGTCAGCAGCTCGACGCGGTGGCCGAGCGCCGTGAGTTCGCGAGACGTGCTCTTCAGCGTACGCACGACGCCGTTGACCTGCGGTTCCCACGCGTCGGTGACGATCATGATCTTCATCGCGGCATGTCCTGTAAGTAGGGTTGTGTCAGGCAGCGGCCTTGGCCTTGCGCGACGTGGTCTCCGACGGTGCGGTGCGCATCACCGTCCAGTAGACGATCTTCAGTTCGCCTTCCATCGTTTCGACGAGCGCGGACAGGCTTTCGACCCAGTCGCCGTCGTTGCAGTACAGCACGCCGTCGATGTCGCGGATCTCGGCCTTGTGGATGTGGCCGCACACGACGCCGTCGCAGCCGCGGCGGCGCGCCTCGTCGGTCATCACGGTCTCGAACTGCGAGATGAAATTGACCGCGTTCTTGACCTGGTGCTTCAGGTACTGCGACAGCGACCAGTACTGGAAGCCGAGCCGGCTGCGGATCCGGTTGAACCAGCGGTTCAGCACGAGGATCAGCGTGTAGAGCGTGTCACCGAGGTACGCGAGCCATTTCGCGTGCTGGATCACGCCGTCGAACAGGTCGCCGTGCACGATCCACAAACGTTTGCCTGCGAGCGTCGTGTGAAATGCCTCGCTGCGCACCTGGATGTCGCCGAACGCGAGATCGCAGAACTGCCGCGCGCCTTCGTCGTGGTTGCCGGGGATGTAGACGACCTGCGTGCCCTTGCGCGCCTTGCGCAGGATCTTCTGCACGACGTCGTTGTGCGCCTGCGGCCAGTACCAGCCTTTCTTCAGCTGCCAGCCGTCGATGATGTCGCCGACGAGGTACAGGTATTCCGAATCGTTGTGACGCAGGAAATCCAGCAGGTAGGGCGCCTGACAGCCGCTCGAGCCGAGGTGGATGTCGGACAGCCAGATGGTGCGGTAGCGGTGGGCGGACGGCTCCGGGTCCTCGTGCTGGGTGGTGTGCGCAACGGGCGGCTTGTGCGACACCACGCCGTCGGTTGCCCCCGAGCCGGACAGGAACGCAGTGGCGGCGCGGGCGCCGATGGGGTGACGAAACAGTGAGGTCGCGGACGTTTTCTGGCCCATGCATGACTCGCGCCGGTTGACATTACCGGCATTCCGCCATGCGGGCGTGACTGTGCCGTGACAGTCACGAGACGTTCTTATTACGACCGTCGAAGGGTGTTTAGCAGTGAATGAACGGGCGTTGCGTAACCTGTCGCACTGAACGCTCGGGGCGTGTCAGGCCAGGCTCCGCGGCTCGATGAGGGCGCCGGGCGAGGGGCTTTCGTCTGGTGAATGCGGCGACGCGTCAGCGTGGTATCGCGACGACGCGCGTGCGGGCGATCCGGTCGTGCGGGAACTGGCGTCCGGCGTGCAACCGGGCGGCGCCGGCCCACGCGACGACCCATGCGGCGGCGAGCGCAAGCGTGACGGGTACCGACAGGCCCAGGAGCGGATGCAGCGCGAGCGGCGGCAGGAACCACAGCCAGCCGAGCACGTAGCGGACGAGCGCGTGGCCGGCGCTCAACGGCCGGCCGTTCGCCGATTCGAGCCGCAGCCGCCAGGTTTTCATCGGCAGCGTCTGGCCGCCGTGTGTCCAGAACCAGACGAAATACGCGCCGACGACGAGCGCGATCCACGCGGCAAGCAGGTTGTGATGAACGAGGCCGTTGCGTTGCTGCGTCGCGAGGCTGAACGCGAGCCCCGCGAAGAACACGACGCCGAACAGCAGCACGCCTTCGTAGAGCAGCGCGGCGAGGCGCCGCCGCACGGACGGCGCGGCGGCCGGGGTCTCGGAAGCGCGGGCGTTCGCCACGGCCGCTCAGGAGCCCTTGAACAGCGAAGGCGCGTCGGCGGGCGACACCGGCGCCACGGCGGCCGGGGCCGATGCGGTGCCGGACGTCGACGACGCGGGCACCGGCTGCGCGGCGGCGCCGGTCGACGCGGGCGCCGGAGCGGCGGCCGCGCCGCTCGCCGGGTGTTCGTGCGAGTTGACGAGGCGGCGGACGTCGCGGTCCGCGACGGTCGGCGGCGCGCTGACGACGCTCGGCTTGCGGCGGCGCTCGGCGGCGGCAAGCCGTTCCTTCTGCTCCTCGGGGAGTTGCTGGTAGGCCTTCCATGCGCGCTCGCGCGCCTGCGCGGACAGCTCCTTCGCGCTCTGGTAGTTCTCGCGCGCGACGCGGCGCTGCTCGGGCGTCATCTTCGCCCACTCGGCCATGCGCTCCTGCAGGCGCTTCTGGTCATCCGGCGACAACTTCGCGAAACGCGATGCGATCTTCAGCCATTTTCGCTTGCGAGCATCGCTGAAGCCGTCCCACTGGTCGGCGAACGGCGCGAGGGCCGCGTGCTGCGCCGGCGTGAGGCGCGCCCACGCCAGCGGGCCGGCGGCGGCCGGCAGCGGCAAGGGCAGGGGCAGCGGGGGCAGTTCGGTGGTGAGTCCGGCCGCGGCCGATGCCGGCGCGGCAGGGTTGGCGGTCGCGACGGGCGTCGTCGCGGGGGCCGGGTGGAATCGGGGATACGTGGCGACGTAGGAAACGGCGATCGCGATCACGCATCCGAAAAATACGGCCAGGCCGCGCTTCTGACTCACCCGTACGATCCCCTCGTTATTGTCTGTTAGTGAGCGCGTGAAAGATACGCGTTGAACCCGTGGTCGAGATACGCGTTGAGCGGCAGGTCGTCGCTGAGCATCGCCGCGTCGATGTCGGCGAGTTCGGCGGTGCGCTGCATGTCTTCCCAGTACGCGATGCCGACGAGCCCCGCGAGCAGCAATGCGAGCGGCCACGCGCGCAGCAGGCGGCGCGCGAACGACGTCGGCCGGCGATTCGCGGGCGTCGGGCCGTAGGCACCGGCCGCGCCGGCGAAGGCCGGCACGAACACCGGCGCGGTCGCGGCTTCGGGCTTCTTGCGCGCGAGCGCGGCCCGGCGGGCGACGGCCAGCCGATCGGTGGTCGCGGCAGGCAGGGCGGCCGCGCGCTCGTCCAGCGCGCGGCGCACCTTCAGCGCGAATTCGTGTTCTCGGTTTGCGGAGCTCATAGCGTGATTCCTTTGGCCTTGAGCGCTTGCGCCAGGGTGTGAGTGGCTCGCGAGCAGTGCGTCTTCACGCTGCCCTCGGAGCACCCCATTGCGGCGGCAGTCTCGGCGACATCCATATCTTCCCAATAACGCATCAGGAACGCTTCCCGTTGACGCGTCGGAAGCTTCTGGATTTCTTCGTCGATCAGGGCCAGAACCTGCTCTCTTTCGAGGCGGTGCTCGCTGCTTTCGACGCCCGCGTTGTCATCCGCGGATTCGAGCGTTTCGAGCGGGTCGAAGTCGTCGTCGTCGGTGTTGTTCAGCGACGAGAAGAGCGTCACCCACGTATTGCGGACCTTCTGCCGGCGGAACCAGTCGTGGATCGCGTTCTGCAGGATCCGCTGAAACAGCAGCGGCAGCTCGGCCGACGGCCGGTCGCCGTACTTCTCCGCGAGCTTGATCATCGCGTCCTGCACGATGTCGAGCGATGCATCGTCGTCACGCACGGCGTACGCAGCCTGCTTGAACGCGCGCCTTTCGACGCCCGCCAGAAAGTCGGCGAGTTCCTTGTCTGATGCCATTCCGTGAAGGTATGCGCTGCGGCCCGCTGCGTGGTGTAAAAGGTCGAAAAATTTCGTAAAACCCGCGGATGCTATCAAATTTTCGCGCGGCTTGGCACCGGGTCGGGCGCCGCAGTTGCGCGCGAGCCGCGCCGGCGGGGCGCCGGGCGGCGCCCATGATGCGCTGCGGGATATTTTGCTTGACGGCCCCATCACGACCCGCTATCGTCAGCGATTCGCAACATGAAGTGATGGTCTCATTTGAGGCTGGCCCAAGAAGCCCGCCCTTCAAACTGGACGCGCCGCTTGAACCCGAGCCACAAGCCCGGCAGAGAGCACCCGATCAATTTTTTGCCGAAAATTCGAAAGGTCAAAATGAACATGCCCAGCGCGGAATTCTCCACGTCGGAACCCCTTTCCCCTCCCGATAGCGACTCCATCGGCGGCACCGTGCTCATGAAGGCACTGGCCGACGAAAACGTCGAATTCATCTGGGGCTACCCCGGCGGCTCGGTTCTCTACATCTACGACGAGCTGTACAAGCAGGACAAGATTCAGCACGTGCTGGTGCGCCATGAACAGGCGGCCGTGCACGCAGCCGATGCGTATGCGCGCTCCACCGGCAACGTCGGCGTCTGCCTCGTGACGTCGGGCCCCGGTGTCACCAATGCGGTGACCGGCATCGCAACGGCCTACATGGATTCGATCCCGATGGTCGTGATCAGCGGCCAAGTGCCGACGGCCGCGATCGGTCAGGATGCGTTCCAGGAATGCGACACCGTCGGCATCACGCGTCCGTGCGTGAAGCACAACTTCCTCGTGAAGGACGTGCGCGACCTCGCGGAAACCGTCAAGAAGGCGTTCTATATCGCCCGCACCGGCCGTCCGGGCCCGGTGCTGATCGACATCCCGAAGGACATCTCGAAGACGCCGTGCCAGTACGAGCCGATCAAGAGCGTGTCGCTGCGTTCGTACAACCCCGTCACGAAGGGCCATTCGGGTCAGATCCGCAAGGCCGTGTCGCTGCTGCTGACGGCGAAGCGTCCGTACATCTACACGGGGGGCGGCATCATCCTCGCCGACGCGTCGCGTGAACTGAACCAGTTCGCGGACCTGCTCGGCTACCCGGTCACGAACACGCTGATGGGCCTCGGCGGCTATCGCGCGTCGGACAAGAAATTCCTCGGCATGCTCGGCATGCACGGCACCTACGAAGCGAACATGGCGATGCAGCACTGCGACGTGCTGATCGCGATCGGCGCCCGCTTCGACGACCGCGTGATCGGCGACCCGGCGCACTTCGCGTCGCGCCCGCGCAAGATCATTCACATCGACATCGACCCGTCGTCGATCTCGAAGCGCGTGAAGGTCGACATCCCGATCGTCGGCGACGTGAAGGAAGTGCTGAAGGAGCTGATCGAGCAGCTGCAGACGGCCGAGCATGGCCCCGACACCGAAGCGCTCGCGCAATGGTGGAAGGACATCGAAGGCTGGCGCGCGAAGGACTGCCTGAAGTACGACCGCGAAAGCGAGATCATCAAGCCGCAGTACGTGGTCGAGAAGGCGTGGGAGCTGACGGACGGCAATGCGTTCGTGTGCTCGGACGTCGGCCAGCACCAGATGTGGGCCGCGCAGTTCTACCGTTTCAACAAGCCGCGTCGCTGGATCAACTCCGGCGGCCTCGGCACGATGGGCTTCGGCCTGCCGGCGGCGATGGGCGTCAAGATGGCCCATCCGGACGACGACGTGCTGTGCATCACGGGCGAAGGCTCGATCCAGATGTGCATCCAGGAACTGTCGACCTGCCTGCAGTACGACACGCCCGTGAAGATCATTTCGCTGAACAACCGCTACCTCGGCATGGTCCGCCAGTGGCAGCAGATCGAATACAGCAAGCGCTATTCGCATTCGTACATGGATGCGCTGCCGGATTTCGTGAAGCTCGCCGAAGCGTACGGCCATGTCGGCATGCGGATCGAAAAGACTTCGGATGTGGAGCCGGCGCTGAAGGAAGCGCTGCGCCTGAAGGACCGCACCGTGTTTCTCGACTTCCAGACCGATCCGACCGAAAACGTCTGGCCGATGGTACAGGCCGGCAAGGGCATCACCGAGATGCTGCTCGGATCGGAAGATCTGTAACGGCGCGACGCGCGCCCGGCCCGATGCGGCCGCCTTCACGAAGGGCGGTGCGGCACGCGGCGGCGCGCGGCGCGAGTGAATCGACACGGACACATTCTGGAAGAAGCGAACATGAGACACATCATTTCCGTCCTGCTGGAGAACGAACCGGGCGCGCTGTCGCGCGTGGTCGGCCTGTTTTCCGCACGCGGCTACAACATCGAAACCTTGACGGTGGCGCCGACCGAAGATCAATCGCTGTCGCGGCTCACCATCGTTTCCATTGGCTCCGACGACGTGATCGAACAGATCACGAAGCATCTGAACCGCCTTATCGAGGTGGTGAAAGTGGTGGACCTGACCGACGGTGCACACATCGAACGCGAGCTGATGCTGATCAAGGTACGTGCAGTGGGCAAGGAGCGCGAAGAAATGAAGCGGATGTCGGACATTTTCCGCGGCCGCATCATCGACGTGACCGAGAAGACCTACACGATCGAATTGACGGGCGCGAGCGACAAGCTCGACGCATTCATCCAGGGGCTGGACGCGGGCGCGATCCTCGAGACCGTGCGCACCGGCAGCTCCGGCATCGGACGCGGCGAGCGCATCCTGAAGGTGTGATGCCGACATAGCCAAAGAGGCACGCCGGGTGCGCCGTCATGTCCCGGCCCGCAGTACTCCATCCGAACGAATTATTGAATTTTTTGAATTAGCGAAGGAACCATCATGAACGTTTTCTACGACAAAGACGCTGACCTCTCCCTCATCAAGGGCAAGCAAGTCACGATCATCGGCTACGGCTCGCAAGGCCATGCACACGCGCTGAACCTGAAGGACAGCGGCGTGAACGTGACGGTCGGCCTGCGCAAGGGCGGCGCGTCGTGGAGCAAGGCCGAGAACGCCGGCCTGTCGGTCAAGGAAGTCGCGGAAGCGGTGAAGGGCGCGGACGTCGTCATGATGCTGCTGCCGGACGAGCAGATCGCCGACGTGTACGCGAAGGAAGTCCACGCGAACATCAAGCAGGGCGCGGCGCTCGCGTTCGCGCACGGCTTCAACGTCCACTACGGCGCGGTGATCCCGCGCGCCGACCTCGACGTGATCATGATCGCGCCGAAGGCACCGGGCCACACCGTGCGCGGCACGTACTCGCAAGGTGGCGGCGTGCCGCACCTGATCGCGGTTGCGCAGAACAAGTCGGGCGCGGCGCGCGACATCGCGCTGTCGTACGCGGCAGCGAACGGCGGCGGCCGTGCCGGCATCATCGAGACGAACTTCCGTGAAGAAACCGAAACCGACCTGTTCGGCGAGCAGGCCGTGCTGTGCGGCGGCACGGTCGAACTGATCAAGGCAGGTTTCGAGACGCTGGTCGAAGCCGGCTACGCGCCGGAAATGGCGTACTTCGAGTGCCTGCACGAACTGAAGCTGATCGTCGACCTGATCTACGAAGGCGGCATCGCGAACATGAACTACTCGATCTCGAACAACGCCGAGTACGGCGAGTACGTGACGGGCCCGCGCATCGTCACGGAAGAGACGAAGAAGGCGATGAAGCAGTGCCTGACCGACATCCAGACGGGCGAGTACGCGAAGAGCTTCATTCTCGAGAACAAGGCAGGCGCCCCGACGCTGCAGTCGCGCCGCCGCCTGACGGCCGAGCACCAGATCGAGCAGGTCGGTGCGAAGCTGCGTGCGATGATGCCGTGGATCGCGAAGAACAAGCTCGTCGACCAGACGAAGAACTGAGCATCCCGTGCTGTTCCGGCCCTTCGAGCGAAGGGCCGGCATCAAAAAGCCGTCCGAAGGCAGCAGTGCCCCGGGCGGCTTTTGTTATGCTACGGGCTTTGCAATTCACCGAACACAGAACGAATCCATGAACTATCCTCATCCGATCATCGCGCGCGAAGGCTGGCCGTTCATCGCGATTGCAGCCGTCATCGCGCTGTTGATCCATGCCGTCGGGGGCTTCGGCTTCGCGTGGCCGTTCTGGCTGCTGCTCGTCTTCGTCGTCCAGTTCTTCCGTGACCCGCAGCGCCCGATCCCGGCGCAGCCGAACGCGGTGCTGTGCCCGGCGGACGGCCGCATCGTCGCGGTCGAGACCGCGCAGGATCCGTACGCGAACCGCGAAGCGCTGAAGATCAGCGTGTTCATGAATGTCTTCAATGTCCATTCGCAGCGCTCGCCGGTCGATGGCGCGATCAGCAAGGTCGAGTACTTCCCGGGCGCGTTCCTGAATGCGGCGATCGACAAGGCGTCGACCGAGAACGAGCGCAATGCGGTCGTGATCCAGACGGCGAGCGGCAAGACCGTCACCTCGGTGCAGATCGCCGGCCTGATCGCGCGCCGGATCCTCTGCTACGTGCGCGCCGGCGAGCCGCTGTCGCGCGGCCAGCGCTACGGTTTCATCCGCTTCGGTTCGCGCGTCGACGTGTACCTGCCGCTCGGCAGCCGCGCGAAGGTGTCGATCGGCGAGAAGGTCTACGCGTCGTCGACGATCCTCGCCGAGCTCGAGCAGTAAGCGGCGGGGCGCACGATGGCCGCATTCAAACCGCGTCGGCCGCGCAACGGCTCCGGCCAGACGCCACGCCCGTTCCGCCGCAACAAGGTGATGGCGCCCGATCCGGCGCCGCTCGAAAGCCGCCGCGCCGCGCGCCAGCGGTTCCTAAAGACGCGCGGCATCTATCTGCTGCCGAACGCATTCACGACCGCCGCGCTGTTCTGCGGCTTCTTCGCGGTCGTGCAGGCGATGAACGTGCGCTTCGAGATCGCCGCGATCGCGATTTTCGTCGCGATGGTGCTCGACGGGATGGACGGGCGCGTCGCGCGCATGACCCATACGCAGAGCGCGTTCGGCGAGCAGTTCGACAGCCTGTCGGACATGGTGTCGTTCGGCGTCGCGCCCGCGCTCGTGATGTACGAGTGGGTACTGAAGGATCTGGGCCGCTGGGGCTGGCTCGCCGCGTTCGTCTATTGCTCGGGCGCCGCGCTGCGCCTCGCGCGCTTCAACACGAACATCGGCGTGGTCGACAAGCGCTTCTTCCAGGGGCTGCCGAGCCCGGCCGCCGCCGCGCTGATCGCGGGCTTCGTGTGGCTCGCGACCGACAACCGCGTGCCGATGAAGCTCGGCTGGCTGCCGTGGGTCGCGTTCGCGCTGACGATCTACGCGGGCGTGACGATGGTGTCGAACGCGCCGTTCTACAGCGGCAAGGCGCTCGACGTGCGGCACCGTGTGCCGTTCGCGGCCATCCTGCTCGTCGTGGTCGCGTTCGTGCTCGTGTCGTCCGATCCGCCGCTGATGCTGTTCTGCCTGTTCGTGTTGTACGGGCTGTCCGGCTACGTGTTCTGGGCCTACCAGGCCATCCGCGGGCGCGCCAATCCGGCGCGCTCGTCGCAGCGCGATCACTGACGCCGGCGCGCGATTTGCCCGAAAACGGCGGCCTCGGGGCCGCCGTTTTCATGTGCCCCTTTTTCGAGCCGGGGGCGCGTCGATCCCCGGGTGCCGTCCGATTGCGCGGCCAACCGAATGTCGCTATAGTCTTTGGCATGACTGCATTTCCCCGCCTCTCCCTCCTTCTAGCCGGTGCGCCGCTACGCGCGCCAGCTTTGGCGCGCCTGCCGCGCTGACCGTTCTCGCCCTCCGTCTCAAGCCTCGTCTGTTGTTGAGCGTCGCCAGCGGTGGCGCGATCTCGTTACGTTTGACTTCCGTATAAAAGAGCCCTGGAGCCCCCCATGACAGACAAGCTGATCATTTTCGATACGACGTTGCGTGACGGCGAGCAATCGCCCGGTGCATCGATGACGAAGGAAGAGAAAATCCGTATCGCGAAGAATCTCGAGCGGATGAAGGTCGACGTGATCGAGGCCGGCTTCGCCGCCAGCTCGAACGGCGATTTCGACGCGATCCACACGATCGCCGGTCTCGTGAAGGACAGCACGATCTGCTCGCTGGCGCGGGCCAACGACAAGGACATCCAGCGCGCGGCCGACGCGCTGAAGCCGGCCAACAGCTTCCGGATCCACACGTTCATCGCGACGTCGCCGCTGCACATGGAGAAGAAGCTGCGGATGACGCCCGACCAGGTGTTCGAGCAGGCGCGCCTCGCGGTGCGTTTCGCACGCAAGTTCACCGACAACGTCGAGTTCTCGCCGGAAGACGGCAGCCGCTCGGACATGGATTTCCTGTGCCGCGTGCTGGAAGCCGTGATCGCGGAAGGCGCGACGACGATCAACATCGCCGATACGGTCGGCTACGGCGTGCCGGAACTCTACGGCAACCTCGTGAAGACGCTGCGCGAGCGCATTCCGAACTCGGACAAGGCGATCTTTTCGGTGCACTGCCACAACGACCTCGGGATGGCGGTCGCGAACTCGCTCGCCGGCGTGAAGATCGGCGGCGCGCGTCAGGTCGAGTGCACGATCAACGGTCTCGGCGAGCGCGCGGGCAATACGTCGCTCGAGGAAATCGTGATGGCCGTGAAGACCCGCAAGGACTATTTCGGCCTCGACGTCGGCATCGACACGTCGCAGATCGTGCCGACGTCGAAGCTCGTGTCGCAGATCACCGGCTTCGTCGTGCAGCCGAACAAGGCGGTGGTCGGCGCGAACGCATTCGCGCACGCGTCGGGCATTCACCAGGACGGCGTGCTGAAGGCGCGCGACACCTACGAGATCATGCGCGCGGAAGACGTGGGCTGGACCGCGAACAAGATCGTGCTCGGCAAGTTGTCGGGCCGCAACGCGTTCAAGCAGCGCCTGCAGGAGCTCGGCGTGTCGCTCGACAGCGAAGCGGAATTGAATGCCGCGTTCATGCGCTTCAAGGATCTGGCCGACCGCAAGGCGGAGATCTTCGACGAGGACATCATCGCGATCGTGTCCGAGGAGTCGGCGCTCGCGCAGGAGCAGGAGCACTTCAAGTTCGTGTCGCTGTCGCAGCGTTCGGAAACGGGCGAGCAGCCGCAGGCGAAGGTCGTGTTCGCGGTCGAAGGCAAGGAAGTGACCGGCGAGGCGCGCGGCAACGGCCCGGTCGATGCGACGTTCAATGCGATCGAGGGTGAGGTCGGCAGCGGGTCCGAGCTGCTGCTGTACTCGGTGAACGCGATCACGACCGGCACGCAGGCGCAGGGCGAAGTGACCGTCCGGCTGTCGAAGAGCGGGCGGATCGTCAACGGCGTCGGCACCGATCCGGATATCGTCGCCGCGTCCGCGAAGGCGTACATTTCCGCGCTGAACAAGCTGCACTCGAAGGACGACAAGGTCAACCCGCAGCGCTCGTAAGCGCCGCGCGTCACGTTGCCCGAAACGCCCCGTGCGGCCCTGCGCCGCCGGGGTGTTTTTTCATCGGCCGCTCATTCGGCGGCCGGCGCGCGGAACAGCCAGCGGCGCGCCGCCGTGCGTGGCGCCGGCTGGCGCCGGCGGAACTCGACCGCGATCCCGCGCCGCGGCGCATCGGCGACGAACGCATCGAGCAGTTCGAGCACGTCGTGATCGATGTAGTCGGCGCGCGTCGCGTCGATGATCACCGCCGCGCGGTCCGGAATGTGCCGCAGATGGTGCTTGACCTGTACCTTGCCCAGAAACGACACGTCCTTGCGGAACGACAGCAGGAAGTGGTCGTCATGCTGCGCGAGCGTGACGGGGCTCTTCAGGTTCGCGACGGCGACGGCGAGCACGCTGCACGCGAGGCCGAGCGCGATGCCGAACAGCAGGTCGACCGCCAGCACGCCGACGATCGTCGCGGCGAACGGCACGAACGCGGCCGGCCCCTGTTTCATCACCGAGCGGAACAGCGCCGGCTTCGCCAGCTTGAAGCCCGTGTGGATCAGGATCGCGGCGAGGCTCGCGAGCGGGATCAGGTTGATCAGCCCGGTGAGCGCGAACACGCTGGCGAGCAGCAGCACCCCGTGGACGATCGCCGACATCCGGCTTTGCGCGCCCGCGTTGACGTTCACCGAGCTGCGCACGATCACCGACGTGATCGGCAGGCCGCCGACCGCGCCCGCGACGAGATTGCCGACGCCCTGGGCCTTCAGTTCGCGGTCGGGTTGCACCGGCCGGCGCTTCGGGTCGATCTGTTCGACCGCTTCGAGGCTCAGCAGGGTTTCGAGACTGGCGACGACCGCGAGCGTGATCGCGACGCGCCACACGTCCGGATTGACGAGCTGCGCGAAGTTGGGGCCGAGCTCCGCGTGCTTGAGCGATGCCGCGAAGGCGGTGAACGATCCGAGTTCGGGCAAGGTGACGCGGTGGGCGGCGCCCGGCGCGACCGCGGGCGCGACGACACCCAGCACCAGCGTCGCGCCGATGCCGAGCACGACCACCGCGAGCGGCGCGGGCACCGAGCGCACCAGCGCGAAGCGGCGCAGCGCGGGGGTGTCCCATGCCACCAGCAGCGCGAGCGACGCGAGCGCGATGGCCGTGGCGGCCCATGCGACCGGCAGCCCCGGCCAGTTCGCAAACGATTGCGCGGCCGAGCCGCCAATGCCGAAGGCGAACGGAATCTGCTTCACGATCAGCAGCAGGCCGATCGCGGCGAGCATGCCCTTGATGACGGGCGACGGCACGTAGGCGGCGAAGCGGCCGGCGCGCAGCATGCCGAAGCCGAACTGCAGCACGCCGGACAGCAGCACCGCGAGCAGGAACGCGGAGAAGCTGCCGAGTTGCGCGATCCCTTCGACGACGATCACGACGAGGCCGGCGGCCGGTCCGCTGACGGACAGCGACGAGCCGCTCAGCAGCGCGACGACGATGCCGCCGACGATGCCCGACACGAGCCCGGCGAACGGCTCGACGCCGGAGGCGTTGGCGATACCGAGACAGAGCGGTAGCGCAACGAGGAAAACGACGATGCCGGCGACGATGTCGCGCGGCAGGGTGGACAGGCGCTCGTTCAGTTTCATGGTTGGGGTGGTTTCGTTGGCAGGAAGGGCAGGGCGCGGGTCAACCGAGCGCGGCGGCGGTCGCGACAGGTTCGGGCTCGGCTTCGGTCGGCAATGCCGCATAGCCGGAATCGAGCTCCTTCAGGCGGCCGTCGGCGAGCGAAAAGATCCAGCCGTGCACGAGCGGCGGCCGTTCGCGACCGCGCACGATCGGCGACGCGCGCAGCAGCCGCACCTGTTCGAGCACGTTCAGCTCGGCGAGGCGGTCGGCGGCGGCCATGTCGTCGAGCCCGTCGAGCGTGTCGCGATGGCGCCGCGCGAGCGCGCAGAGCGGTGCGATGCGGCGCGCGACGTGCGGCAGGTCGGCGGGCGGCGGCAGCAGCGATGCGCGCACGCCGCCGCATCCGTAGTGGCCGCACACGATCACGTGATCGACCTTCAGCACCCGCACCGCGTACTCGAGCACGCTGGCGGAATTGTCGTCGTCGGGATGGAACAGGTTCGCGATGTTGCGATGGACGAACAGCTCGCCGGGCGCGCAGTGCGTGATGGTTTCCGCCGGCACGCGGCTGTCGGCGCAGCCGATCCACAGGACGCGCGGGTTCTGGCCGCGCGCGAGCGCGTCGAAGAAGCCGGGCGTGTGTTCGCGCGTCTCGCGGGCCCAGGCAATGTTGGCAACCAGCATGCTCTTGGGGCGATTCATGAGGACTCCTTTGTGATAAAGGCAAATAAATATCGGCCGAAATGGCGCAAGCGCATTCTTTCTAAATTGAAAGGTTGAATTTCGACTGATATTAGGGGTATGCCCTAGCACTCCGGGTGAACTGAAACAAATTGTTTCAAATTGATTGGGCATAGTGCATTGCATGCACCAGCGCGACGCATGACATGCACGGCCCATGCCTGTATGCGCGCAGTGGCCCGCATGACGGGGCGTTCAGCGGCTTGCCATCGGAATGTCAGGAATCGGAAAAGATTTCCGTCTTGTTCTTCGAATTAAATAAGACGACGGAAAAAATGAAATGGCCATTCACGCAATAATTCGTAAATGGCCATTGCGACAATTGCGCTTGAATGCGCAATCGGTCAGAACAGGGTGCGGCGATCGGGATCGTGCAGCGGGTCCGGCGTTTTCTGCGTGGTGCGCAGGATGCCCTGCGGATCGAAGTAGAAGCTGTACATCATGTACCAGACGTTGTCCTCGAGATACCGGTACGTCCACACCTCGCGTTTCATCAGCGGGAAGTAGGACGTCTCGACCGGGCGTCCGAAATTGACGAGGACGTCGGTCTTCGTCCACTTGCCGATCTCCGCGCGATAGAACTCGCTCGGCTGCAGCACCTGACGCACGTTGACGATCCGGTGGGCCGCATCGACGTCGGCCGCGACCGTGATTTCGCCCATTGGCTGGGTCGGCCACATCAGGCGCTTGCCGCCGCCGGGCAGGTCGTAGATCTCGCGCGGCGGGCCCATGCGTGCGACGATCGCCGACTCGTCCTGGCCGGCCTGGTATTGCTGCCACGGTTGCGCGCAACCGGCCAGCAGCGCGGTAGCGCAGACGGCCAGCACCGGCAGGCGCGCGGGAATGCGAATGCGCATCGGATTCTCCAGAACACGGAAACAAGTCCCGTTTTATCACGGACGGCGCGCGACGGCGCATCGCATGCGAAAAATCGGTGCGGATCGCAGCTGTCGCGCTTGCGGGCGGCGGTCGCGGCGGCCTATGATCCGCGCTTCTCGGGCAGATTGAAGGGCAGGTGGCCGATGCAGGGTTGGAAGCGGTGCGCGCTCGCGTGGAGCGCGGGGTGGATGCTGGCGTCGTCCGCGTTTGCCGGTGGCGAGCCGGTGCGGATCGCGCTAATCGAAGGGATGTCGGGCCCGTTCGCGAACGCGGGGGCGGCGGTCGAGCGCAACCTGCGTTTCGGTGTCGAGCAGGTCAACGCGGCGGGCGGCGTGAAGCTGCGCGATGGCGCGCATCCGCTCGAACTCGTCGTGCTCGACAGCAAGGGCAGCCCGGAGGAGGCGCTCGTGCAGTTGCGCGCGGCGGCCGACCGCCATATCGGCTTTGTCGCGCAGGGCAACAGCTCGGCCGTCGCGGCCGCGCTCGTCGCGGCGCTCGACAAGCTGAACGCGCGCAATCCGGACAGCCGGATGCTGTTCCTGAACTATTCGGCCGACGATCCGGCGCTGACCGGCGCGCGTTGCAGTTTCTGGCATTTCCGCTTCGATGCGCATGCCGGCATGCGGATGGCCGCGCTCGCGGACGTGATGGCGCGCGATCGCGCGCTGCGCAAGGTCTATCTGCTGAACCAGGACTACAGCTTCGGCCACGACGTCAGCACCCTCGCACGGCAAGCGCTGGCCGCGCGGCGCCCGGACGTGACGATCGCGGGCGACGAATTCCACCCGATCGGCCGGATCAAGGATTTCTCGCCGTATATCGCGAAGATCCGCGCCAGCGGCGCGGACGCCGTCGTGACCGGCAACTGGGGCAACGACCTCACGCTGCTCGTGAAGGCGGCGCGCGAACAGGGGCTCGACGCGAAGTTCTATACGTTCTACGGCAACAGCCTCGGCGCGCCGGCGGCCCTGGGCGACGCGGGCGTCGGCCGCGTGGTGGCCGTGGCCGACTGGCATCCGAACGCGGGCGGGGCCAAATCCGACGCGTTCTACCGCGCGTTCCGGACCCGTTTCCCGGCCGCGCAGGACGACTATCCGGTGCGGCGGATGAGCCAGATGATCGAGATGCTGGCCGCCGCGATGACCCGCGCGGGGTCGGCCGACCCGGTCGCGGTCGCGCGTGCGCTCGAAGGCCTGTCGTTCGACGACGGCTTCCACGCGTCGCGGATGCGCGCGCAGGATCACCAGCTGATCCAGCCCCTTTACGTGATGGACATGGACAAGGTCGGCGCGCCGGGCGTGCGCTTCGACAACGAAGGGTCGGGCTACGGCTTCCGGACGGTGCTCGCGGTGCCGGCGCAGCGCACGGAGATGCCGTCGACGTGTTCGATGACGCGTCCGTGACGGGAGGCGGTAAGAACGGCATCGAGTTGTGCTACAATGCGCGCCGGTTGTAAGTCACGGCACGGCCATTCTTCCGTGTCCGCCTGTTCAGTTAGAAAGGAAATCACATGTCTGTTGCAGATATCAAGAAGTCGGAAGTCGTTGCTCAGTTCGCCCGCGGTACCAACGACACGGGGTCGCCCGAAGTCCAGGTCGCACTGCTGACCGCACGTATCGTCGAACTGACGGGTCACTTCAAGACCCACGCGAAGGATCACCACAGCCGCCGCGGCCTGCTGCGCATGGTGAGCCGCCGCCGCAAGCTGCTCGACTACCTCAAGGGCAAGGATGCCGACCGTTACCGCGCACTGATCGAGAAGCTGGGTCTGCGTAAGTAATCGAGGCGATTGCCGCCAGCAAGATGCCTGTGTCAGTCCGCTGATACAGGCATTTTGTTTTTGCGCGGTGCGTAGCGTCACACGCATCGCAGGCTGTCCGGCACGTTCGTGCCGGCCTGCCGCAACGATCGATACCGGGGCGGGATTTGTGTCATTCCAGCGCGTCGCTGCCTGAGCGCCGCGCTGGAATGGCATAAAAAACACACCTTGCTCCGGGTGATTCGGTCGGGACGCCGCCGCGCGGGATCGCCGGCGCGGCGAATGAAATGCATGAATACAAAGGAGCAACCATGTCCATGTTCAACAAGGTCGTGAAGGAATTCCAGTGGGGCCAGCACAAGGTGCGCCTCGAAACCGGTGAAGTCGCTCGCCAGGCGAGCGGCGCCGTGATCGTCGACGTCGAAGACACCGTCGTGCTCGCGACCGTCGTCGGCGCGAAGTCGGCGAAGCCGGGCCAGGACTTCTTCCCGCTGACCGTCGACTACCTCGAGAAAACCTATTCGGCCGGCAAGATCCCGGGCGGCTTCTTCCGCCGCGAAGGCCGTCCGTCGGAGCACGAGACGCTGACGTCGCGCCTGATCGACCGTCCGCTGCGCCCGCTGTTCCCGGAAGGCTTCTACAACGAAGTCCAGGTCGTGATCCACGTGCTGTCCGTGAACCCGGAAATCCCGGCGGACATCCCCGCGCTGATCGGCGCATCGGCTGCGCTCGCCGTGTCGGGCCTGCCGTTCAACGGCCCGGTCGGCGCCGCACGCGTCGCGTACATCGACAACGCGTACGTGCTGAACCCGACGCGTGACCAGATCAAGGCATCGAGCCTCGACCTCGTCGTCGCGGGTACCGAGCGCGCCGTGCTGATGGTCGAATCGGAAGCCGACCAACTGTCGGAAGACGTGATGCTGGGCGCGGTGGTGTTCGGCCACGAGCAGATGCAGATCGCGATCGACGCGATCCACGAACTGGTGCGCGACGGCGGCAAGCCCGAGTGGGACTGGCAGCCGGCGCCGAAGAACGAGGCGCTGATCGCACGCGTGACCGAGCTGGCGCAGAACGATCTGCTCGCCGCTTACCAGCTGCGCGACAAGCAGGCACGTTCGGCGAAGCTGAAGGAAGTCTACGCGGCGACCTCGGCGAAGCTCGAGGAAGACGCGCTGGCGGCCGGCACGGTCGCGGCCGACAAGGCCACCGTCGGCAATATCCTGTTCGACATCGAAGCGAAGATCGTCCGCTCGCAGATCCTGAACGGCGAGCCGCGCATCGACGGCCGCGACACGCGCACCGTGCGCCCGATCGAAATCCGCACCGGCGTGCTGCCGCGTACCCACGGCTCGGCGCTGTTCACGCGCGGCGAGACGCAGGCGCTGGTCGTCGCGACGCTCGGCACGAAGGGTGACGAGCAGATCATCGACGCGCTCGAAGGCGAATACCGCGAGCGCTTCATGCTTCACTACAACATGCCCCCGTTCGCGACCGGCGAAACGGGCCGCGTCGGTTCGCCGAAGCGCCGCGAAATCGGCCACGGCCGGCTGGCCAAGCGCGCGCTGGTCAAGTGCCTGCCGAGCGCCGACGAATTCGGCTACTCGATCCGCGTCGTGTCGGAAATCACCGAATCGAACGGTTCGTCGTCGATGGCATCGGTGTGCGGCGGCTGCCTCGCGCTGATGGACGCCGGCGTGCCGATGAAAGCGCACGTCGCGGGTATCGCGATGGGCCTGATCCTCGAAGGCAACAAGTTCGCGGTGCTGACCGACATCCTCGGCGACGAAGACCACCTCGGCGACATGGACTTCAAGGTGGCCGGCACCGAGCAAGGCGTGACGGCGCTGCAGATGGACATCAAGATCCAGGGCATCACGAAGGAAATCATGCAGGTCGCGCTCGCGCAGGCGAAGGAAGGCCGCATGCACATCCTCGGCAAGATGACCTCGGCGGTGTCGGGTGCGAACACGCAACTGTCGGAATTCGCGCCGCGCATGATCACCATCAAGATCAACCCGGAAAAGATCCGCGACGTGATCGGCAAGGGCGGTTCGGTGATCCGCGCGCTGACGGAAGAAACGGGCACGACCATCGACATCTCGGACGACGGCGTCGTGACGATCGCGAGCACGAGCAGCGACGGCATGGCCGAAGCGAAGAAGCGCATCGAGCAGATCACGGCCGAGATCGAAGTCGGCCAGGTGTACGAAGGCACGGTGCTCAAGCTGCTCGATTTCGGCGCGATCGTGAACCTGCTGCCGGGCAAGGACGGCCTGCTGCACATCTCGGAAATCGTCAACGAGCGCGTGAAGGACATCAACGACTACCTGAAGGAAGGTCAGCAGGTGAAGGTCAAGGTGATCCAGACGGACGAGAAGGGGCGCGTGCGTCTGTCGGCCAAGGCGCTGCTGAATGAAGCAGCGGCTGCAGCGCAGTCGGATACGCCGCCGCAGCAGTAAGCGGACAGGCGGATCAACGGCCGGCAGTGCGAAAGCGTGCCGGCCGTTTTTTCTGTAGCATCGTTGTGCGGCGCAGCAGCGCCGGCGAGGCGTCCACGCCGTGCGCGCGGGCGTGCCATCCGATTCCGATCCTGGAGCGATTTTCACCATGAAAGCCATCGAAATCACCGAATTCGGCGCCCCCGACGTGCTGAAGCTCGCGGAGCGTCCGCGCCCCGAACCGAAGCGCGGCGAGGTGCTGATCAAGGTGGCGGCTTCCGGCGTGAACCGGCCCGACGTGTTCCAGCGCAAGGGCGCCTATGCGCCGCCGCCGGGTGCGTCGGATCTGCCGGGCCTCGAGGTCGCGGGCGAGATCGTCGGCGGCGATCTGTCCGATGCGGTGCTGAACCCGTTCGGCCTGAAGCTCGGCGACCGCGTGTGCGCGTTGCTCGCGGGCGGCGGCTATGCCGAATATGCGGTCGCGCCGCTGCCGCAGTGCCTGCCGGTGCCGGGCGGCCTCACCGATATCGAGGCCGCGTCGCTGCCCGAAACGTTTTTCACCGTGTGGAGCAACGTGTTCGACCGTGCGCAGCTCGGCGCGGGCGAGGGCGGCGAGCACGAGACGCTGCTCGTGCAGGGCGGCTCCAGCGGCATCGGCGTGACGGCGATCCAGATCGCGCATGCGCTCGGTTTTCGCGTGTTCGCGACGGCCGGCACCGCCGACAAGTGCCGTGCGTGCGAGGCGCTCGGCGCCGAGCGCGCGATCAACTACAAGACCGAAGACTTCGTCGAAGTCGTGAAGTCGCTGACGCACGATCGCGGCGTCGACGTGATCCTCGACATGGTGGCGGGCTCGTACGTGCCGCGCGAGCTGTCCGCGCTCGCGGACGGCGGCCGTCTCGTGCTGATCGCGCTGCTTGGCGGCGCGAAGGCCGACGTCAACCTCGGCGAGATCCTGCGCCGCCGGCTGACGATCACCGGTTCGACGCTGCGCCCGCGCCCGGTCGAATTCAAGGCCCGTATCGCCGCGCAGCTGAAGGCGCGCGTATGGCCGCTGCTCGCCGACGGCCGCATCAAGCCGGTGATCTATCGCGTGCTGCCCGCCGCGGACGCCGCGCAGGCGCATGCGCTGATGGAAAGCAGCGAGCATACCGGCAAGATCGTGCTCGATTGGGGGTCGAACGCCTGACGCCCCGTGCGGCGGGCTTGACATGCGCGGTTTGACCGGTTCAAGCCCCGCGCAGTAAAATCGCGGGTTTGCTTCGCCAGATCCAACCTGACGGCCGGGTTCCGGCACGTTAATGACAAGATAGTGACGAGACGGACACGATGTCGAAACAACGAACAAAGCGAGTGATCGGCAACTGGAAGATGCACGGCCGGCTGGCCGGCAACCAGGCGCTGCTGAACGAAGTGGTGCAGGGTGCGGGCGCGGTGGCGGCTGAAACGTCGATTGGCGTGTGCGTGCCGTTCCCGTATCTCGCGCAGGTTCAGGCGCAACTCGGCGGTGGCCGTGTCGCGTTCGGTGCGCAGGACGTGTCCGCGCACGAGCAAGGCGCGTTCACCGGCGAAGTGGCGGCCGCGATGGTGGCGGAGTTCGGCGCGCGGTACGCGATCGTCGGCCATTCGGAGCGTCGCGCGTATCACGGCGAAAGCAGCGAGACGGTCGCGGCGAAGACGCAGCGCGCGCTCGCGGCGGGCCTCACGCCGGTCGTGTGCGTCGGCGAGACGCTCGACGAGCGCGAGTCGGGTGCGACCGAGCAGGTCGTCGGTGCGCAGCTCGACGCGGTGCTGGCCGTGCTGACGGCTGACGAGGCCGCGCGCATCGTCGTCGCGTACGAGCCGGTCTGGGCGATCGGCACGGGCAAGAGCGCGACGTCGGCGCAGGCGCAGGACGTGCACGCGTTCCTGCGTACGCGTCTTGCGGCAAAGG
The DNA here is from genome assembly GCF_015712265.1 of Burkholderia sp. 9777_1386. Taxonomy (NCBI): domain Bacteria; kingdom Pseudomonadati; phylum Pseudomonadota; class Betaproteobacteria; order Burkholderiales; family Burkholderiaceae; genus Burkholderia; species Burkholderia sp. 9777_1386. The sequence goes on from NZ_JACCQB010000038.1 coordinate 41,162, forward strand.
GGGCGGCGGACGTGTCCGTGCTGTACGGCGGCAGCGTGAAGCCGGACAACGCGGAAGAGCTGTTCGCGCAGCCGGACATCGACGGCGGCCTGATCGGCGGCGCGTCGCTGAAGGCGGAAGATTTCCTGGCGATCTGCCGGGCCGCGCGTTGAGCGGTCCGAGATCGAATTGAACCATGACGGCGGCCGGTCGGTCCGGTCGCCCGATCCAATCGGGTGGGTGTGATGCTGTTATTCAAGACGCTGATTATTGTGGTGCAGGTGCTGTCTGCACTCGGTGTGATTGGGCTCGTGCTGCTGCAGCACGGCAAGGGGGCCGACATGGGCGCCGCGTTCGGCAGCGGCGCGTCGGGCAGCCTGTTCGGTGCGACGGGCTCGGCGAACTTCCTGTCGCGTACGACGGGCATTCTCGCGACGATCTTCTTCGTCGCGACGCTCGCACTGACGTACCTCGGTTCGTACAAGTCGACGCCGTCGGCGGGCGTGCTCGGCACGGCCGTGACCGCGCCGGCATCGGCACCTGCAGCGTCGGCACCGGCCGTCGCGGCGTCCGCTGCCGCCGGTTCGGCCGCAAGCGTGCCGGGCCAGGATGTCCCGAAATAAAAAGTTAAATTTTTTGCGTTTGTGCGTTGAACAAATCTGGAACTCGGGTTAGAATTTAATTCTTGAAGCGATTCGCGGGAAACGAGCAGCACAACCCGAGTTGCATGCAGTGCCGACGTGGTGAAATTGGTAGACACGCTATCTTGAGGGGGTAGTGGCGAAAGCTGTGCGAGTTCGAGTCTCGCCGTCGGCACCAAAGTTACTCAATGCCAGCCGCTTCTAGTGGCTGGCATTTTTCATTTCTGGGGTGTGCTTGCGGTTGTCTTGCGATCGCCTGTACTCCGAAATGATTCCTTCCGCCGGAAGTGGTATTCTCCGGACGCTCAGAACCAACCGATAGAGGATTGCCTTGAACCTCGCAGCCTATTACCCCGTCTTGTTGTTCCTCCTCGTGGGCACTGGTTTAGGTATAGCGCTGGTCAGCATCGGCAAGCTCCTTGGTCCCAACAAGCCGGACGTCGAGAAGAACGCACCGTACGAGTGCGGCTTCGAAGCCTTTGAAGACGCCCGGATGAAATTCGACGTTCGGTATTACCTCGTCGCCATCCTGTTCATCATCTTCGATCTCGAAACCGCATTCCTGTTTCCGTGGGGCGTCGCGCTCCGGGACATCGGCTGGCCGGGTTTCATCGCAATGATGATTTTTCTGCTCGAATTCCTGCTGGGCTTTGCCTATATCTGGAAGAAAGGCGGCCTCGACTGGGAGTGATGGGTTAATCGCCGGTTTGCATGGGCGGCCACGCTCGGTCGCTCGTCTGGAGTGGAAAGCAAATGAGTATCGAAGGGGTCTTGAAGGAAGGGTTTGTCACCACGACGGCTGACAAGCTGATCAACTGGACGCGTACCGGCTCGCTGTGGCCGATGACGTTCGGGCTCGCGTGTTGCGCCGTCGAGATGATGCATGCGGGCGCGGCCCGTTACGATCTGGACCGGTTCGGCGTCGTGTTCCGTCCGAGCCCGCGTCAGTCGGACGTGATGATCGTGGCCGGCACGCTGTGCAACAAGATGGCGCCCGCGCTGCGCCGCGTGTACGACCAGATGGCCGAGCCGCGCTGGGTGATCTCGATGGGGTCGTGCGCAAACGGGGGTGGTTACTACCACTACTCGTACTCGGTGGTCCGCGGCTGCGACCGGATCGTGCCGGTCGACGTCTACGTGCCGGGCTGTCCGCCCACGGCCGAGGCGCTGGTCTACGGCGTGATCCAGCTTCAGGCGAAGATCCGCCGCACCAATACCATCGCCCGTCAATAAAGCCCCGAGCGTCCCCTCAATATGGCAAGCAAAATCGAGACCCTCAAGGCAAACCTCGAAGCCGCGCTCGGCGCGCGCGTGGTGAGCCTCACCGAAGCGATCGGTGAACTGACGCTCGTCGTGAAGGCGAGCGATTACCTCGAAGTCGCAAAGACGCTGCGCGACGATCCGAAGCTCCGTTTCGAGCAACTGATCGACCTGTGCGGCGTCGACTACCAGACCTTCGGCGACGGCGCCTACGACGGCCCGCGCTTCGCGGCCGTGTCGCACCTGCTGTCGGTCACGAACAACTGGCGCCTGCGCCTGCGCGCATTCGCGCCGGACGACGATCTGCCGATCGTGGCGTCGCTGGTCGACATCTGGACCTCGGCGAACTGGTACGAGCGCGAAGCGTTCGACCTGTACGGCATCGTGTTCGAAGGCCACCCCGACCTGCGCCGCATCCTCACCGACTACGGCTTCATCGGTCACCCGTTCCGCAAGGACTTCCCGGTGTCGGGCTACGTCGAAATGCGTTACGACCCGGAAGAGAAGCGGGTCGTGTACCAGCCGGTGACGATCGAGCCGCGCGAAATCACGCCGCGCGTGATCCGCGAGGATCGCTATGGCGGTCTGAAACATTAAGGGGGCGTCATGGCAGAAATCAAGAACTACACGCTCAACTTCGGCCCGCAGCACCCGGCAGCGCACGGCGTGCTGCGCCTCGTGCTCGAGCTCGACGGCGAAGTCATCCAGCGTGCCGATCCGCACATCGGCCTGCTGCACCGCGCGACGGAAAAGCTCGCGGAATCCAAGACCTTCATCCAGTCCGTGCCGTACATGGACCGTCTCGACTACGTGTCGATGATGGTCAACGAGCACGGCTACGTGCTCGCGATCGAAAAGCTGCTCGGCATCGAAGTGCCGGAGCGCGCGCAGTACATCCGCGTGCTGTTCGACGAAATCACGCGCGTGCTGAACCACCTGATGTGGATCGGCGCGCACGCACTCGACGTCGGCGCGATGGCCGTGTTCCTGTACGCGTTCCGCGAGCGCGAAGACCTGATGGACGTGTACGAAGCGGTGTCCGGCGCCCGGATGCACGCGGCCTACTATCGTCCGGGCGGCGTCTATCGCGATCTGCCTGACGCAATGCCGCAATACAAGGCGTCGAAGATTCGCAACGAGAAGGCGCTCGCGAAGATGAACGAAGCGCGCAGTGGTTCGGTGCTCGACTTCATCGACGATTTCTTCACGCGCTTCCCGAAGTGCGTCGACGAATACGAAACGCTGCTGACCGACAACCGGATCTGGAAACAGCGTCTGGTCGGGATCGGCGTGGTGAGCCCGGAACGTGCGCTGCAGATGGGCCTGACGGGCCCGATGCTGCGCGGCTCGGGCATCGCGTGGGACCTGCGCAAGAAGCAGCCCTACGAAGTGTACGATCGGATGGATTTCGACGTGCCGGTCGGCGTGAACGGCGATTGCTACGACCGCTATCTGGTGCGCGTCGAAGAAATGCGCCAGTCGATCCGCATCGCGAAACAGTGTATTGAGTGGCTCCGCAAGAATCCGGGCCCGGTGATGACGGACAATCACAAGGTTGCCCCGCCGTCGCGCGTCGGCATGAAGACCAACATGGAAGACTTGATTCACCACTTCAAGCTCTTCACCGAAGGTTTCCATGTGCCGGAAGGCGAAGCGTACGCGGCGGTCGAGCATCCGAAGGGTGAATTCGGCATCTACCTCGTGTCGGACGGCGCCAACAAGCCGTATCGCCTCAAGATTCGCGCACCGGGTTTCGCGCACCTGGCGTCGCTCGACGAAATGGCGCGCGGTCACATGATCGCCGACGCCGTCACGATCATCGGTACGCAGGACATCGTGTTCGGCGAAATCGATCGCTAATGGTTGCGCCGCCCGCGAGCGCGGGCGGCGAGCAGTAAGTCACACGCGATGCGCGCTGAACCGGCGCGGCTTCGCAAGCTGTCAACAGAGTGAGCGCCAGGTCTGCCGTCCATGCACCCCAGTGTGCGGCAGGTTGTTCGTTCGGTAGGAATTGAAAGAGTCGTGTCTGAAAATGATCTCAGCTGAAGGCCTGAAGGAAATCGATCGAGCGTTGACGAAGTATCCCGCCGATCAGAAACAGTCCGCCGTGATGTCGGCGTTGGCCGTGGCTCAAGAAGAGCACGGCTGGCTGTCGCCCGAACTGATGCAGTTCGTTGCGGACTATCTCGGCATGCCGGCCGTTGCCGTGCAGGAAGTCGCGACGTTCTACACGATGTACGAGCTCAAACCGGTCGGCAAGCACAAGATCACGCTCTGCACGAACCTGCCGTGCCAGCTCGGCCCGCACGGCGGCGCGGAAGCGACTGCCGACTACCTGAAACAGAAGCTGGGCATCGGCTTCGGCGAGACCACGCCCGACGGCAAGTTCACGCTGAAGGAAGGCGAATGCATGGGCTCGTGCGGCGATGCGCCGGTGCTGCTGGTGAACAATCACAGAATGTGCAGCTTCATGAGCCGCGAGAAGATCGACCAGCTGCTTGAGGAGCTCTCGAAATGACGTCCCTCCACGACCGTCACATCAAACCGCTGATCCTCGCTGGTCTGAACGGCGAGAACTGGCACCTCGAAGACTACGTTGCGCGCGGCGGCTACAAGCAGCTGCGCCGCATTCTCGAAGAAAAGATTCCGCCCGAGCAGGTGATCGCCGACGTGAAGGCGTCGGGCCTGCGCGGTCGCGGCGGTGCGGGCTTCCCGACCGGCCTGAAGTGGAGCTTCATGCCGCGCCAGTTCCCGGGGCAGAAGTACCTCGTCTGCAACTCGGACGAAGGCGAGCCGGGCACGTTCAAGGATCGCGACATCCTGCGCTGGAACCCGCATGCGCTGATCGAAGGCATGGCCATCGGCGCGTACGCGATGGGCATCACCGTCGGCTACAACTACATCCACGGCGAAATCTTCGAAGTGTATCGACGCTTCGAAGCCGCGCTCGATGAGGCACGCGCCGCCGGGTTCCTCGGCGACAACATCATGGGCTCGGAATTCTCGTTCCAGCTGCACGCGCACCACGGTTACGGCGCGTACATCTGCGGCGAGGAAACGGCGCTGCTCGAGTCGCTCGAAGGCAAGAAGGGCCAGCCGCGCTTCAAGCCGCCGTTCCCGGCGAGCTTCGGCGTGTACGGCAAGCCGACCACGATCAACAACACCGAGACGTTCGCCGCGGTGCCGTTCCTGCTGTCCATCGGGCCGCAGAATTACCTCGAGATCGGCAAGCCGAACAACGGCGGCACGAAGATTTTCTCGGTGTCGGGCGACGTCGAGCGCCCGGGCAACTACGAGGTGCCGCTCGGCACGCCGTTCGCGACGCTGATGGAGCTCGCCGGCGGGATGCGCGGCGGCAAGAAGATCAAGGCCGTGATTCCGGGCGGTTCGTCGGCGCCGGTGATCCCGGGCGACATCATGATGCAGACCGATCTCGACTACGACTCGATCGCGAAGGCGGGCTCGATGCTCGGTTCCGGCGCGGTGATCGTGATGGACGAGACGCGCTGCATGGTGCGCTCGCTGCTGCGCCTGTCGTACTTCTACTACGAGGAATCGTGCGGTCAGTGCACGCCGTGCCGTGAAGGCACCGGCTGGCTGTATCGCGTCGTGAACCGTATCGAGCACGGCGAAGGCCGCCAGGAAGATCTGGACCTGCTGAACTCGGTGGCCGAGAACATCATGGGCCGCACGATCTGTGCGCTCGGCGATGCGGCGGCGATGCCGGTACGCGGGATGCTGAAGCACTACTGGGACGAATTCGCGTACCACGTCGAGCACAAGCACTGCATGGTCGGCGGCCACGCGCACGCGGCGGCAGCCTGAAGCGCACCCGGTTGCGGAATTTGAGCGCACGGTCGGGCGAAGGCGCGAACGGGCGGAAATAGGTTAAGGACCATTCACCATCATGGTTGAACTTGAAATAGACGGCAAGAAGGTCGAGGTGCCCGAAGGCAGCATGGTGATCCAGGCTGCGCACAAGGCGGATACGTACATTCCTCACTTCTGCTATCACAAGAAACTGTCGGTTGCGGCCAACTGCCGGATGTGTCTCGTCGAAGTCGAGAAGATGCCGAAGGCCGTGCCTGCCTGCGCGACCCCCGTGTCGGCCGGCATGATCGTCCGCACGCAGTCCGACAAGGCTGTGAAGGCGCAGCAGTCGGTGATGGAATTCCTCCTCATCAATCACCCGCTCGATTGCCCGATCTGCGATCAGGGCGGCGAATGCCAGCTGCAGGATCTGGCGGTCGGCTACGGCAAGTCGTCGTCGCGCTACTCGGAAGAAAAGCGCGTGGTGTTCCACAAGAACGTGGGCCCGCTGATCTCGATGGAAGAAATGTCGCGCTGCATCCACTGCACGCGCTGCGTCCGCTTCGGCCAGGAAATCGCCGGCGTGATGGAGTTCGGCATGCTGGGCCGCGGCGAGCATTCGGAAATCACGACGTTCGTCGGCAAGACGGTCGACTCCGAAATGTCGGGCAACATGATCGACCTGTGCCCGGTCGGCGCGCTGACCAGCAAGCCGTTCCGCTACAGCGCCCGTACCTGGGAACTGTCGCGTCGCAAGTCGGTGAGCCCGCACGATTCCGTCGGCGCGAACCTCGTCGTGCAGGTGAAGAACAACCGCGTGATGCGCGTGCTGCCGTTCGAGAACGAAGCGATCAACGAATGCTGGATCTCGGACAAGGACCGCTTCTCGTATGAAGGCCTCAACAGTGAAGAGCGCCTGACGAAGCCGATGCTGAAGCAGGGCGGCCAGTGGATCGAGACCGACTGGCAGACCGCGCTCGAATACGTCGCGAAGGGCCTGAAGGGCATCGCCGCGGATCACGGCGCGAACGCGCTGGCGATGCTCGCGAGCGCGCACAGCACGGCCGAAGAGCTGTTCCTCGTGAAGCAGCTCGCCAACGAACTGAAAACGCCGAACGTCGACTTCCGTCTGCGTCAGCAGGATTTCTCGGCACCGGTCCAGGGCGCGCCGTGGCTCGGCATGCCGATCGCCGATCTGTCGAACGTGGACGCCGCGTTCGTCGTCGGGTCGTTCCTGCGCCGCGACCACCCGCTGTTCGCATCGCGCCTGCGTCAGGCTGCGAAGAACGGTGCGAAGCTGCACTTCCTGCACGCGACCGGCGACGATTCGCTGATCCCGACCGCGCAACGCATCGTCGCCGCGCCGTCCGCATGGCTCGACGAGCTGGCCGGCATCGCCGCGGCCGTCGCGCAACTGCGCGGCGTCGCGCTGCCCGACGCGCTCGCGGGCGTCACGGCATCGCCGGCCGCCCAGGCTGTCGCGCAGTCGCTCGCGAACGGCGAACGCCGCGCGGTGCTGCTCGGCAACGTCGCGGTCCGTCATCCGCAATTCGCGAAGCTGCACGCCGTCGCCCAGTGGATCGCTGACAACACCGGCGCCACGTTCGGCTTCCTGACGGAAGCGGCGAACACGGTCGGCGCGCACGTGGTCGGCGCACTGCCGGGCGAAGGTGGCCTGAACGCACGCGAAGCGTTCGCGCAGCCGCGCAAGGGCTACGTGCTGCTGAACGTCGAACCGGAATTCGATACGGCCGACCCGGCGCAGGCACTGGCCGCGCTGAACCAGGCGGAGATGGTCGTCGTGATGTCGCCGTTCAAGCACGGCCTCGACTACGCCGACGTGCTGCTGCCGGTTGCGCCGTTCACCGAAACGGCCGGTACGTTCGTCAACGCGGAAGGCACCGTGCAGAGCTTCAACGGCGTCGTGCGCCCGCTCGGCGACACGCGTCCGGCGTGGAAGGTGCTGCGCGTGCTCGGCAGCCTGCTCGGTCTGCCGAACTTCGAATACGAGACCGCGGAAGAAGTGCGTGTCGCCGCGCTCGGCGACGCCGGCGTCGCGGGTCGCCTGTCGAACCAGACGTCGGTCGCGCCGGCCCGTGCCACGGCGAACGCCGCGAACGGTGGTTTCGAGCGCCTGGCCGATGTGCCGATCTATCACGCCGACGCACTCGTGCGCCGAGCAGGTGCGCTGCACTTGACGGCCGCCGCGAAGGCGGCGAACGTCGCAGCCCTGCCGGCCGCGCTGTTCGACAAGCTGGGCTTGAAGGAAGGCGACGCGGTGCGCGTGCGCCAGGGCGAGCGTGCGGTGCAGTTGCCGGCCGTGCGCGACGCGAATCTTGCGGAGACGGTCGTTCGCGTGTCGGCGGCGACGCCTGCCGGCGCAGCGCTCGGCAGCCTGTCCGGTGAACTGGTGGTGGAGAAGGCGTAAATGAGCTTGTTCGATACGATCAACGCGGGCGGGGCCCAGCTTCTCGGCTTCGCGTGGCCGACGGTGTGGGCAGTCGTGCGCATCCTCGTCGTCTCCGTCGTCATCCTGCTGTGCGTCGCGTACCTGATTCTGTGGGAACGCAAGCTGATCGGCTGGATGCACGTACGTCTCGGCCCGAACCGCGTCGGCCCCGGCGGCCTGCTGCAGCCGATCGCCGACGTGCTGAAGCTGCTGCTGAAGGAAGTCATCCAGCCGACCGCCGCCAGCCGCTGGCTGTACCTGATCGCGCCGATCATGACCGTCGTGCCGGCGTTCGCCGTGTGGGCGGTGATCCCGTTCCAGGCCGAAGCCGTGCTCGCGAACGTGAACGCGGGCCTGCTGTACGCGATGGCGATCTCGTCGATCGGCGTGTACGCGGTGATTCTCGCCGGCTGGGCGTCGAACTCGAAGTACGCGTTCCTCGGTGCGATGCGCGCCGCGGCACAGATGGTGTCGTACGAAATCTCGATGGGCTTCGCGCTGGTGCTGGTGCTGATGACGGCCGGCAGCCTGAACCTGTCGGAAATCGTCGGCTCGCAACAGCACGGCTTCTTCGCCGGCCACGGCGTGAACTTCCTGTCGTGGAACTGGCTGCCGCTGCTGCCGGCGTTCGTCGTCTACTTCATCTCGGGCATCGCCGAAACGAACCGTCACCCGTTCGACGTGGTGGAAGGGGAGTCGGAGATCGTCGCGGGTCACATGATCGATTACTCGGGTATGGCGTTCGCGCTGTTCTTCCTCGCCGAGTACATCAACATGATCGTGATTTCGGCGCTGGCTGCGACGCTGTTCCTCGGCGGCTGGGACGCCCCGTTCGAATTCCTGTCGTTCATCCCGGGCATCTTCTGGCTGGTGCTGAAGGTCTTCGCACTGCTGTCGGTGTTCATCTGGGTGCGTGCGACGTTCCCGCGCTTCCGTTACGACCAGATCATGCGTCTGGGCTGGAAGGTGTTCCTGCCGGTCACGGTGATCTGGGTGGTCGTGGTCGGCTGCTGGATGATGTCGCCGCTGAACATCTGGGTGAAGTAAGGACGAAATCATGACGGCTATCCAACACTTCTTTAAGACTTTCTTCCTGACCGAGCTGCTGAAGGGGCTCGCGCTGACCGGTCGTTACACGTTCAAGCGCAAGTTCACCGTGCAGTTCCCGGAAGAGAAGACCCCGATTTCGCCGCGTTTCCGCGGGCTGCACGCGCTGCGCCGCTATGAGAACGGCGAAGAGCGCTGCATCGCGTGCAAGCTGTGCGAGGCCGTGTGCCCCGCGCTGGCGATCACGATCGAATCGGAAACGCGCGCGGACAACACGCGCCGCACGACGCGCTACGACATCGACCTGACGAAGTGCATCTTCTGCGGTTTCTGCGAAGAGAGCTGCCCGGTCGATTCGATCGTCGAGACGCAGATTCTCGAGTACCACGGCGAAAAGCGCGGCGACCTGTATTTCACGAAGGATATGCTGCTCGCGGTGGGCGACCGCTACGAGAAGGACATCGCCGCGGCGAAGGCTGCCGACGCGCCGTATCGTTGATTGTGTTTGCAGTGCCGGCCCGGCATGAACGGGCCGAGCCGCCGCGACGGGTGCGGGCGTCCCGCAAGCCGCGCCTGACTATGGCCTAACGATGAACCGGTAATCATGGAATTCACGACCGTACTGTTCTACATCTTCGCGCTGCTCCTGGTGGTATCAGGGCTGAAGGTGATCACTTCGCGCAACCCGGTGGCGTCTGCGCTTTTCCTTGTGCTGGCGTTCTTCAACGCCGCCGCGATCTGGATGCTGCTGGAGGCGGAGTTCCTCGCGATCCTGCTGGTGCTGGTCTACGTGGGCGCGGTGATGGTGCTGTTCCTGTTCGTCGTGATGATGCTGGACATCAACATCGACTACCTGCGCCGCGATTTCAAGCGCTTCGTACCGATGGCCACCGTGGTCGGCGCGATCATCGTGATCGAAACCGCGCTGATCCTGTGGCGCGGTTACGGCGACACGCACACCGTGCATGCGATGGCGACGGGCGAGATGGCCAACTGGTCGAACACGCGCCTGATCGGCAAGGTGATCTACACCGACTACATCTTCGCGTTCGAAATCGCCGGCCTCGTGCTGCTGGTCGCGATCATCGCCGCGATCGGGCTGACCGAGCGCAAGGGCAAGGACAGCAAGCGCCAGCGTGTGTCGGATCAGGTCAAGGTGCGCCGCAACGACCGCGTGCGCCTCGTGAAGATGGAAGCGGACAAGCCGCAGCCGGAAGCGGCGCAAAGCGAAGCCGGTTCGGGCACCAACGGCTAAGCGGAGGAAAAGAAAACCATGCTGACTCTTGCTCACTACCTTGTGCTCGGCGCGATCCTGTTCGCGATCGCGATCGTCGGGATTTTCCTGAACCGCCGCAACGTCATCATCATCCTGATGTCGATCGAACTGATGCTGCTGGCGGTGAACACCAACTTCGTCGCGTTCTCGCACTATCTGGGTGACGTGCACGGCCAGATCTTCGTGTTCTTCGTGCTGACCGTCGCCGCAGCGGAAGCCGCGATCGGTCTCGCGATTCTGGTGACCCTGTTCCGTAAGCTCGACACGATCAATGTCGAGGATCTCGATCAGCTCAAAGGTTAATTTCAGGCAACGCTGTTATGTCAACGACACTCAATGAAAACCTGCTGCTGGCGATTCCGCTCGCTCCGCTGGCCGGCTCGCTGATTGCGGGGCTGTTCGGGAACGCAGTCGGGCGCAAGGGCGCACACCGGATCACGATCCTCGGCGTATTGATCGCGTTCCTCCTGTCGGCGAAAGTCTTCTTCGACGTGATGGGCGGTGCGAGCTTCAACGCGACCGTCTACGAATGGATGAACGTCGGCTCGCTGAAGCTCGAAGTCGGCTTCCTCGTCGATTCGCTGACCGCGATGATGATGGTCGTCGTGACCTTCGTCTCGCTGATGGTGCACGTGTACACGATCGGCTACATGGCGGAAGAGGACGGCTACCAGCGCTTCTTCTCGTACATCTCGCTGTTCACGTTCTCGATGCTGATGCTCGTGATGAGCAACAACTTCCTGCAGCTGTTCTTCGGCTGGGAAGCGGTGGGTCTGGTGTCGTACCTGCTGATCGGTTTCTACTTCACGCGTGAGAGCGCGATCTACGCGAACATGAAGGCGTTCCTCGTGAACCGCGTGGGCGACTTCGGCTTCCTGCTCGGCATCGGCCTGCTGCTCGCGTTCGCCGGCTCGATGAACTACGGCGAAGTGTTCGCGAAGCGCGCGGAACTCGCGAGCCTGCACTTCCCGGGCACCGACTGGGGCCTGCTGACCGTTGCCTGTATCTGCCTGTTCATCGGCGCGATGGGTAAGTCGGCGCAGTTCCCGCTGCACGTGTGGCTGCCGGACTCGATGGAAGGCCCGACCCCGATCTCGGCGCTGATTCACGCGGCGACGATGGTCACGGCCGGCATCTTCATGGTCTCGCGCATGTCGCCGCTGTTCGAGCTGTCGGATACCGCGCTGTCCTTCATCACGGTGATCGGCGCGATCACGGCGCTCTTCATGGGCTTCCTCGGCATCGTCCAGAACGACATCAAGCGCGTGGTGGCGTACTCGACGCTGTCGCAGCTCGGCTACATGACCGTCGCGCTCGGCGTGTCCGCTTACCCGGTCGCCGTGTTCCACCTGATGACGCACGCGTTCTTCAAGGCGCTGCTGTTCCTCGGCGCCGGCTCGGTGATCATGGGCATGCACCACGACCAGGACATGCGCAACATGGGCGGCCTGCGCAAGTACATGCCGATCACGTGGATCACGTCGCTCGTCGGCTCGCTCGCGCTGATCGGTACGCCGTTCTTCTCGGGCTTCTACTCGAAGGACTCGATCATCGACGCGGTGAAGCTGTCGCACCTGCCGGGTTCGGGCTTCGCGTACTTCGCGGTCGTCGCGAGCGTGTTCGTCACGGCGCTGTACTCGTTCCGCATGTACTTCCTGGTGTTCCACGGCGAAGAGCGCTTCCGCAAGCCGAAGCATCCGGAATCGCCGATGGGCATGGCGGCCGCGCACGGCCACGACGACCACGGCCATGGCCACGGTCATGACGACCACGCGCACGAGCCGCACGAGACCCCGTGGGTCGTGTGGGTGCCGCTGGTCCTGCTGGCGATCCCGTCGGTGATCATCGGCGCGATCGCGATCAGCCCGATGCTGTTCGGCGATTTCTTCCAGCACGGCGTTGCATTCGACAAGGTGATCTTCATCGGCGAAAACCATCCGGCGCTGGCCGAGATGGCCGAAGAGTTCCACGGCTGGGTCGGCATGGGCCTGCATTCGGTGTCGGGCCTGCCGGTGTGGCTGGCGCTCGCCGGTGTCGTCGTCGCGTGGTTCCTGTACTTGAAGCGTCCGGAGCTGCCGGCGTCGATCCGCCGCGCGTTCGGCCCGATCTACACGCTGCTGGACAACAAGTACTACATGGACAAGATCAACGAAGTGGTGTTCGCCCGCGGTTCGGTGGCGATCGGCCGCGGCCTGTGGAAGGAGGGCGACGTCGTCGTGATCGACGGCCTCGTCAACGGCAGCGCCCGGTTCATCGGCTGGTTCGCCGGCGTGATCCGCTTCCTCCAATCCGGTTACATCTATCACTACGCGTTCGCCATGATCATCGGCATGCTGGGGCTCCTGACCCTGTTTGTAACGCTCGGCGGCAAATAAGGCGGGGGGACAACTAATGCACGCTTTTCCGATTCTCAGTACCGCGATCTGGCTGCCGATCGTTTTCGGCCTCCTCGTGCTTGCGGTAGGTAACGACAAAAATCCGGGGACGGCCCGCTGGGTTGCGCTGATCGGTGCGCTGCTCGGCCTCGCGGTCACGATCCCGCTGATCACGGGCTTCGACTCGAGCACGGCTGCGCTGCAGTTCGTCGAGAAGTCGACCTGGATCGAACGCTTCGACATTGCGTATCACCTCGGCGTCGACGGCATCTCGATGTGGTTCGTCGTGCTGACCGCGCTGATCACCGTGATCGTCGTGATCGCCGCGTGGGAAGTGATCACCGAGAACGTCGCGCAGTACCTCGCGGCGTTCCTGATCCTGTCCGGGATCATGATCGGCGTGTTCTCGGCGGCCGACGGCCTGCTGTTCTACGTATTCTTCGAGGCGACCCTGATCCCGATGTACATCATCATCGGCGTGTGGGGCGGCCCGAACCGCGTGTATGCGGCGTTCAAGTTCTTCCTGTACACGCTGGCCGGCTCGCTGCTGATGCTGGTCGCGCTGATCTACCTGTACACGGAAACGCACTCGTTCGACCTCGCGACGTGGCAGAACGCGAAGATCGCGATGACGCCACAGATCCTGCTGTTCATTGCGTTCTTCCTCGCGTTCGCGGTGAAGGTGCCGATGTGGCCGGTGCACACGTGGCTGCCGGACGCGCACGTGGAAGCGCCGACGGGCGGCTCGGTCGTGCTGGCCGCGATCATGCTGAAGCTCGGCGCGTACGGTTTCCTGCGCTTCTCGCTGCCGATCACGCCTGACGCGAGCCACTTCCTGGCACCCGTCGTGATCACGCTGTCGCTGATCGCGGTGATCTACATCGGCCTCGTCGCGATGGTGCAGGCCGACATGAAGAAGCTGGTCGCGTATTCGTCGATCGCGCACATGGGCTTCGTCACGCTCGGCTTCTTCATCTTCAACCAGCTCGGCGTCGAAGGCGCGATCATCCAGATGATCTCGCACGGCTTCGTGTCGGGCGCGATGTTCCTCTGCATCGGTGTGCTGTACGACCGCGTGCACTCGCGCCAGATCGCCGATTACGGTGGCGTCGTCAACGTGATGCCGAAGTTCGCGGCATTCGCGATGCTGTTCTCGATGGCCAACTGCGGCCTGCCGGGTACGTCGGGTTTCGTTGGCGAGTTCATGGTGATTCTCGCGGCCGTCCAGTACAACTTCTGGATCGCATTCGGCGCGGCATTCACGCTGATCCTCGGCGCGGCCTACACGCTGTGGATGTACAAGCGTGTGTATTTCGGCGCGGTCGCGAACGATCACGTTGCCAAGCTGAAGGACATCGGCCGTCGCGAATTCCTGATGCTGGCCGTGCTCGCCGCGTTCACGCTGCTGATGGGCCTGTATCCGAAGCCTTTCACCGACGTGATGCACGTTTCCGTCGAAAACCTCCTCTCCCACGTCGCGCAGTCGAAGCTGCCGCTGGCCCAGTAATCGCGAGCGGAGGAAATCAAGATCATGAACGCTCCTATGAATGTCCTGTTGCCTGACGCGCTGGTGATGGCCGCCATCGTCGTCGCATGGCTGAACGACACCTTTACCGGTGCTTCCGGCCGCCGCCTGACCTATCTGATCGCGGTCGTCTCGTCGGTCGTCGCCGGCGTGTGGTTCGCGGTCCAGGCGCTCGACCCGCACCAGTACTACTTCTTCTCGAAGATGGTCGTCGTCGACTCGTTCGCGAGCATGATGAAGGCGGTCGTGTCGTTCGGTTTCGCGGTCTCGCTCGTCTATTCGCGCAAGTACCTCGAAGACCGCGACATGTTCCGCGGCGACGTGTTCTTGCTCGGCATGTTCTCGCTGCTCGGTCAGCTGGTCATGGTGTCGGGCAACAACTTCCTGACGCTGTACCTCGGTCTCGAACTGATGTCGCTGTCGCTGTATGCGGTCATCGCGCTGCGTCGCGATGCCGCGCAGTCGAGCGAAGCCGCGATGAAGTACTACGTGCTGGGCGCGCTCGCGTCGGGCTTCGTGCTGTACGGCATCTCGATGCTCTACGGCGCGACAGGCTCGCTCGAGCTCGGCGAAGTGTACAAGGCGGTCGGCGGCAACACCGACGCGGCCGTGCTGATGTTCGGCGTGATCTTCATCGTCGCCGGTATCGCGTTCAAGCTCGGCGCCGTACCGTTCCACATGTGGGTGCCTGACGTCTACCAGGGCGCACCGACCGCGATGACGCTGTTCGTCGGCGGCGGCCCGAAGGTTGCCGCGTTCGCGTGGGGCCTGCGCTTCCTGGTGATGGGCCTGCTGCCGCTCGCGCAGAACTGGCAGACCGCGCTCGTGATCCTGGCCGCGCTGTCGCTGATCGTCGGTAACATCACCGGTATCGTCCAGCGCAACATCAAGCGGATGCTCGCGTACTCGGCGATCTCGAACATGGGCTTCGTGCTGCTCGGCCTGCTCGCGGGCATCGTGAAGGGCGACGCGGCGGCACCGGCGAACGCCTACAGCTCGGCGATGTTCTACGCGATCGTCTACCTGATCACGACGCTCGGCTCGTTCGGCGTGGTGATGCTGCTCGCGCGCCGCGATTTCGAAGCGGAAACGATCGACGACTTCAAGGGCCTCAACAAGCGCAGCCCGGTGTTCGCGTTCGTGATGATGGTCATGATGTTCTCGCTGGCCGGCATCCCGCCGACCGTCGGCTTCTACGCGAAGCTGGCCGTGCTCGAGGCGACCGTCAACGCGGGCCTCACGTGGCTGGCCGTGCTGGCCGTGATCACGTCGTTGTTCGGCGCGTTCTACTACCTGCGCATCGTGAAGCTGATGTACTTCGATGCGCCGCAGGATTCGACGCCGATCTCGGGCGACTTCTGCAAGCGCACGATCCTCGTGCTGAACGGCCTGGCGGTCGTCGTGCTCGGCCTGATCCCGAGCCCGCTGCTGACCGCCTGCCTGCAGGCAATCCGTCACACGCTGCCGCTGTAATGTCGGCAGCCGGCTGGTTCATCGTGCTGTTGGCGCTCGTCTGCGCCAACCTGCCGTTCCTGAACCAACGCCTCTTCGCCGTCGTGCCGTTCGGCGCGACGAAGAAGAACGCGTGGGTGCGGATCGGCGAGCTGATCGTGCTGTACTTCATCGTCGGCGCGCTCGGCTTCTGGCTCGAGTCGCGCGCCGGCAACCGCTTTGAACAGGGCTGGCAGTTTTACGCGATCACGTTCAGTCTGTTCGTCGTGTTCGCGTTTCCCGGCTTCACGTTCCAGTATCTCGTCAAACGACGCTGACGGCTTCGGCCGTCCGTCGTGCTCATCCAGGAGCCGCCGATGGCCGAACTACCCAATCACGACGCCGCACTGACCGAAACCTGCCTCGAGAGCGAGGCAATCTTCGACGGCGCGTTCCTCAAGCTCAAGCGCGATACCGTCCGTCTCCCGGACGGCAAGAAGGCCACGCGCGAGTACGTGCAGCACCCGGGCGCGGTGATGGTGATCCCGCTGTTCGACGACGGCCGCGTATTGATGGAAAGCCAGTATCGCTATCCGATCGGCAAGGTGATGGCCGAATTCCCGGCCGGCAAGCTCGACCCGAACGAAGGTGCGCTCGCGTGCGCGGTGCGCGAACTGCGCGAGGAAACCGGCTACACGGCACGCGAATACGTGTTCCTCGCCCGCATTCACCCGATCATTTCCTATTCGACCGAATTCATCGACCTGTACCTCGCGCGCGGGCTGACGGCCGGCGAGCGCAAGCTCGACGAAGGCGAATTCCTCGAAACCTTCACCGCGACGCTGGCCGACCTGCAGGAATGGGTGCGCACGGGCCAGATCTCCGACGTGAAGACGATCATCGGCACGATGTGGCTCGACAAGGTGCTGTCCGGCACGTGGCCGCTCGGCCCGGTCGTCACGCCCTGAGTGCAGCGTCAGCGGCGAGCGGGGCACCGCGTTACAATCTGGTGACGCGGCGCACCCGTGCCGCGCGATCGGGATTTAGCACGATCGTTCACAAAATCGCTTTTTGCGCTACACTCGTCACACGCCCTGATTCAGCATGAAGGTCCTCGATTTACAGTGTCCGCACGGTCATCGGTTCGAAGGCTGGTTCGCTTCCGCCGATGAATTCGAAGCGCAGTTGTCCCGCAAGCTGGTCGAATGTCCGGTGTGCGGGACGACCGAGGTCAACCGTCTGCCGTCGGCGCCGCGCCTGAATCTGTCGGGGGCGACGCAGGCCCGGCCGGCCGATCCGCGTGCGCTGCAGGCGCAGGTGATGCGCGCGCTGCGCGAGGTGCTGGAGAAGACCGAGAACGTGGGCGAGCGCTTCGCCGAGGAAGCGCGGCGCATCCATTACAACGAGGCGCCCGCACGCAGCATTCGTGGCGTCACGACGCCGGAAGACGCGCAATCCTTGGTCGAAGAAGGCATCGACGTGATGCCGCTGCCGATTCCTGCCGCGCTGAAAGAACCGCTGCAATGACGTATGCAGTGAGTCCTGGCCGGGCCGGACGGCCGCGGTCAGGAGACACTGCGCATGGATCTGGACTATTCCCCCGCCGACGACGCGTTCCGCGTTGACGTCCGCGCCTGGCTCGAGGCCCACCTGCCTCATGCTCTGCGCGCCAAGGTACTCGATCACAAACGACTCGACCGCGAGGATTTCGCGAGCTGGCACCGGATTCTCGGCCAGCGCGGCTGGTCCGCGCCCGCGTGGCCGGTCGAATATGGCGGCCCGGGCTGGAACGCGACGCAGCGACACATCTGGGACGAGGAATGCGCGCGGATCGGTGCGCCGACCGTGCTGCCGTTCGGGGTGTCGATGGTCGCGCCGGTTTTGATGAAATACGGCAGCGAAGCGCAGAAGCGCCACTATCTGCCGCGTATTCTCGACGGCTCGGACTGGTGGTGTCAGGGTTACTCGGAGCCGGGCTCCGGATCCGACCTCGCGTCGCTGCGCACGCGCGCCGAGCGCCACGGCGATCACTACGTCGTCAACGGCCAGAAGACCTGGACCACGCTCGGCCAGTACGCCGACATGATGTTCTGCCTCGTGCGTACCGATCCGGCCGCGAAGAAGCAGGAGGGTATCTCGTTCCTGCTGATCGACATGAAGACGCCCGGCATCACGGTGCGTCCGATCGTGATGCTCGACGAAGACCACGAGGTCAACGAGGTGTTCTTCGAGGACGTGAAGGTGCCGGTCGAGAACCTCGTCGGCGACGAGAACCGCGGCTGGACCTACGCGAAATACCTGCTCGGCCACGAGCGCACCGGCATCGCGCGCGTTGGCGCGTCGAAGCGGGAGCTCGCGTTCCTGAAGCGTGTCGCATCGAACCAGCGCAAGAACGGCAAGCCGTTGCTCGCCGATCCCGTGTTCGCTGCGAAGGTCGCGGCGCTCGAAGTCGAGCTGATGGCGCTCGAGGTGACGGTGCTGCGCGTCGTCAGCCGCGAGACGAGCGGCAAGGGGCCCGGCCCCGAAGCGTCGATGCTGAAGATCAAGGGCACCGAGGTGCAGCAGGCGCTCACCGAGCTGATGGTCGAGGCGATCGGTCCGCTGGCCGCACCGTTCGACGTGCCGTTCCTCGACGGCGAGCGCGAGCACAGCATCGCGGGCGACGACGATGCGGCGCCGCTCGCCGCGTACTACTTCAATTACCGGAAGACGTCGATCTACGGCGGTTCGAACGAGATCCAGAAGAACATCATCGCGCAGATGATTCTGGGGCTGTGATCAGGGAGCGGAGACAACCATGGATTTCAGCTTTACCGATGAGCAGCAGCAGTTCGCCGACGCGCTGCGCCGGTATCTCGGCGAGCAATACGGTTTCGAAGCGCGCCAGGCGATCGTGCGCAGCGATGCCGGCGTATCGGACGCGCAATGGAGCGCATTCACCGAACTCGGGTTGACCGCGTTGCCCGTGCCGGACGCGCAGGGCGGCTTCGGCGGCGGCCCGGTCGACATGCTGGTCGTGATGCAGGAGCTCGGCCGCGCACTCGTGATCGAGCCGTACTGGGCCACGGCAGTCGGCGTCGAGGCGTTGCGGATCGCCGGCTCCGGCGCAGGCGAAGATGCCGCGTTGCTGGAGGCGGTCGCGCAGGGGCACAAGCGCGTGGCGGTCGCGTTCCACGAACCGCGAGCGCGCTACGACCTGTACGCACTCGACACGCATGCGCGCGAGCAGGGCGACACGTACCGGCTGACCGGCGCCAAGTCGGTGGTTCAGCACGGCGCCCAGGCGCATGCGTGGATCGTGCCTGCGCGGGTCGACGGCGGCGGCATCGGCCTCTTTGTCGTCGAACACGATGCAGCGAACACGAAGGTGGTCGACTACCGGACCATCGATGGCCAGCGTGCCGCGACGATCTCCTTCGATGACACGCCGGCCCGATTGCTGACGGGTGGCGCGCGCGACGCGGCGGCACTCGAGCAGATTGCCGATTACGCGACTTTCCTGCTGTGCGCGGAAGCGGTCGGCGCGCTCGACGAACTCAATCGCGCGACGGTCGAATACACGAAGACGCGCGAGCAGTTCGGCGTGCCGATCGCGCGTTTTCAGGCGCTGCAGCACCGAATGGTCGACATGCTGATCCATGCCGAGCAGGCGCGTTCGCTGACCTATCTCGCGGCGGTGCGCTACGCGAACGGCGACGCCGATGCGCGGCGCAAGGCCGTGTCGGCCGCGAAGGCGCGGGTCGGGTCGGCCGCACGCTTCGTCGGCCAGCAGGCGGTCCAGCTGCACGGCGGCATGGGCGTGACCAACGAGGTGGCCGCCGCGCACCTGTTCAAACGGCTGTCGATCATCGAGACGACACTCGGCGATACCGATCATCACCTCGCCCGCATCGCGGCGCTGCCCGATTTCGCGCAGACCGACGTAGCATGATGGCGACGCGCGAGCGCGCGAGACAAGGAGACTTATCAGTGGGCATCAGTTACGAAGATCTGGTGGTCGGCAGTACCACCGAAGTGGGCCGCTATACGTTCGAGCCTGACGACATCAAGGCGTTCGCGAAGCGCTACGATCCGCAGCCGTTCCATCTCGACGAGGAAGCGGGGAAGGCGTCGCATTTCGGCGGCCTCGTCGCGAGCGGTTGGCATACGTGCTCGGTGTTCATGAGCCTGCTGATCCAGAAGCTCGGACCGGATTCGACCAGCATGGGCTCGCCCGGCATCGATTCGATTCGCTGGCTGAAGCCGGTGCGCGCCGGCGACACGATCACGATGTACCAGAAGGTGCACGACAAGCGCGTGTCGGAGAGCAAGCCCGATCGCGGCATCGTATCGACGGAATGGGTTGGCGTGAACGAAGCCGGCGAGACGGTGATCACCGTGCACACCAAGGTGATTTTCGGGCTGCGCCATCCGGGAGGCGCGAAGATATGACCGACGTGACCTTGCCGCTGATCGCATCGGCGCAGGCGCTGCAGGCGCGGGTCGGCGCGGAGCCGCTCGCGAGCGGCTGGATCGAGATCGACCAGCCGCGCGTCGACGGTTTCGCCGACGCGACCGGCGACCATCAATGGATTCACGTCGACCCCGAGCGCGCGCGGCGCGAGTCGCCGTTCGGCGGACCGATCGCGCACGGGTTCCTGACGCTGTCGCTGATTCCCGCGTTGATGACCGACGCGATGCGCTTCGAGCAGAAGATGGGCGTGAACTACGGGCTGAACCGCGTGCGGTTTTTGAAGCCGGTGCCGGTCGGTGCGCGCGTGCGTGCGCTGTTCGCGGTGAAGGAAACCGCCGACGCTGCGCGTGGCGGCATTCAGGTGACGTGGTCCGTATCGGTGCAGGTCGAGCGCCCCGACGCGCCGCTGCCGGTGTGCGCGGCGGAGTTCATCACGCTGCATTACTTCTGAGGCACGGAGCGGCATGCACGGATGCCGCTCCGCCCGCCGCGTGCGGGTCAGTGCTTCGCGTATTGCGTCGCGCCGAACAGCACCTCGCGCGCCTTGTCGTCCTGCAGCGGCTTGCGCATCGACGCGAGCACCTCGACGCCGCGCTGCACGGCCGGTCGCGCGGCGATCGCCTCGTGCCAGCGCTTCACGTTCGGCAAGGCGTCGAGCACGATGCCCTGGTTCTGCCACGAACGTGTCCACGGGAACGTCGCAATGTCCGCGATCGTGTACGTGTCGCCCGCGAGATACTCGGATTCGCCGAGGCGCTTTTCCATCACGTTGTACAGGCGTTTCGCTTCGTTCGTGTAGCGGTTGACCGCATACTCGATCTTCTCCGGCGCATACAGGCGGAAGTGGTGCGCCTGCCCGAGCATCGGGCCGACACCGCCCATCTGGAACATCAGCCACTCGAGCGTCGCATAGCGTGCGGCCGGATCGGTCGGCAGGAACTTGCCGGTCTTCTCCGCGAGGTAGATCAGGATCGCGCCCGATTCGAACAGCGAGATCGGTTGGCCGCCGGGGCCGTCCGGATCGACGATCGCGGGGATCTTGTTGTTCGGGCTGATCTTCAGGAACGCGGGCTCGAACTGGTCGCCCGCGCCGATATCGATCGGATGGGCACGATATGCGAGGCCCGTTTCCTCGAGCATGATGTGCACCTTGTGGCCATTCGGGGTCGCCCAGCTATAGACGTCGATCATCGTCAACTCCTGTGAGGCTTGCGCGAAAACGGCGCCGGCGGCGCCGCGACAGGCGGTCATTAGAGCATGGATCGACACGGGCTGCTGGCGACGCAAACGCGTGTGCCGACGGGCAGGCAAGGCCGGGCGGGAGATCGCCGTCGGCATTGCGTGCGACGGCGACATGCGCATCGGAGGGACGCGGCGGCGTGGCGTCGGTTCGAAGGCCGACGCGGCGGATCAGCGCTTGTAGCGCGGCGGGCGCTTCTCGAGAAAGGCGGTGATGCCTTCGAGCCCGTCCGCATGATGCAGCGACGCGACGAAATGATCGCGCTCGGTGCCGAGGTGCGCGTCCAGCGGTTGCGCGGTCGCGTCGTCGAGCAACGACTTGATGCGCGTGAGCGCATTCGGCGAGATGCCGGCGAGCGTGTCGGCCCATGCCAGTGCGTCACTCAGTGCCGTGCCGGGCGTGGCGAGCCGGTTGACGACGCCGAGCGCATGCAGGCGTTCGGCGGCAACCGGCTTGCCTTCGAACAGGATCTCGGCCGCGATCGCGCGCGGCAACGCACGGGCGAGAAACCACGAGCCGCCGCCGTCGGGCGTCAGGCCGACGCGCGCATACGACATCACGAATTTCGCATCATGTGCGGCGACGATCAGGTCGCACGCGAGCGCGAGCGAGAAGCCCGCGCCGGCCGCGGCGCCTTCGACGGCTGCGATCACCGGCTTCGTGGCTGCGCGGATCGCCGTTACCCATGCCGCGAGCTGATCGATGCTGTCGGCCTGAAAGGACGGCTCCTTCGAGCGATTCTCGAGCAGCCGGTTCAGGTTGCCGCCTGCGCAGAAGAAGCGGTCGGCACCTGTCAGCACGACGGCGCGAATCGCCGGATCGCGCTCGGCGGTGGCGAGCGCTTCGATGCCGGCCGCGTACATGTCGGGATGCAGCGCGTTGCGCGCGCCGGGATTGGACAGTGTGAGGACGAGCGTCGCTTCGCTCTCGGGCGGACGCGAGGCCAGCAGTTCAGCACTCATGGGAGCGTGTCTCCATCGGATGGCGCGGCTGTGACGCCGCGTGTGTCGCGTGGACAGGCGGCGCCGTCGCCGCAGCGGCGGTAATGTTGTCGTGACGAACGCAAAACTTGCTTTAGACTAGCACGAACGTGCTTTTCAGCGCGATGAATCCCGATGCGGCCGGCGTCGAGGCGGCCGCGCTTCAGCCAGGAAGGAGACTCCGATGCTACAGCTGTGCGGTATCCCGTTGTCCAACTACTACAACAAGGTGAAGTTCGTCCTGCTCGAGCACGACATTCCGTTCGAGGAGTCGGTGTGCGGTTTGCCGATCAGCGATCCGGCGCAGCTTGCCGATTCGCCGCTCGGCAAGATTCCGTTCCTGAAGACCGAAGAGGGCGCGCTGTTCGAGTCGCAGGTGATCGTCGAATACCTGGCGGCGCGCTATCCCGAAAAAGGTATTTTGCCCGCAAGCCCGTTCGCGGCCGCGAAGGTGCGCGAACTGGTCGAGACGCTTGAGCTGTATCTCGAATGGATGGCGCGCGAGGTCTATACGGAAGCGTTTTTCGGCGGCAAGGTCAGCGACGGGATGAAGGCGCACGTCGAGAAGCGTCTGCCGCGCGCGATCGATGCCTTCAAGCAGATGACGCGGTTTTCGCCGTATGTGCTCGGCGAATCGTTCGGCCTCGCGGACATTGCGGCGTGGGTCCATCTGCCGGTCATCGGCATGGCGACGAAGGCCATATTCGGCCGCGACTTCCTGCTCGATGCAGGCATCGACTGGAAGGCGCACGCGAAGACGGTGGGTGAGCGCCCGGCCGCGCAACGCGTGGCAGCCGAGCGCAAGGCGTATATCGAAGCGGCGAACGTCGTGCGTTCGTAAGCGTTTCTGACGGGCGGCGTGCGGCCGCCCGTGGCGGTCTTACAGGCGGGCGAGCCGTTCGAGCGCGGAGGCGAGCGTGCTTTCCTGCTTCGCGAAGCAGAAGCGGACGACGCCCGATTCGTGCGGCTCGTGATAGAACGCCGACACCGGAATGGCGGCCACGCCGATCTCCGACGTGAGCCACTTCGAAAATTCCGCTTCGGGCAGGTCGCTGATCGCCGAGTAGTCGACGCACTGAAAGTACGTGCCCGTGCACGGCAGCAGCTTGAAGCGCGTGCGTTCGAGGCCGGCCCGGAAGAAATCGCGCTTGTGCTGATAGAAGCCCGCGAGCGACAGGTACGGCGCCGGGTCGCGCAGGTAGTCGGCGAGCCCGATCTGCATCGGCGTGTTTACCGTGAACACGTTGAACTGGTGGACCTTGCGGAATTCCGCGGTCAGCGCGGCAGGCGCCGCGACGTAACCGACCTTCCAGCCCGTCACGTGATAGGTCTTGCCGAAGCTCGACACGATGAAGCTGCGCGCGGCGAGTTCCGGGTAGCGCGCGACGCTCTCGTGGCGCGCGCCGTCGTAGACCATGTGCTCGTACACCTCGTCGGACAGGATCAGCACGTTGGTGCCGCGCACGATGTCCTCGAGCTTGCGCATGTCGGCCTCGCGCCACACGGTGCCCGTCGGGTTGTGCGGCGTGTTGATCAGGATCATCCGCGTTTTCGGCGTGATCGCGGCCGCGAGGCGGTCGAACGGGATCGCATAGTCGGGCGCCTCCAGCGTGACGAACACCGGTTTGCCGCCCGCGAGCTCGATCGACGGCAGGTAGCTGTCGTAGGTCGGCTCGACGACGATCACTTCGTCGCCCGGATGCACCGCGCACAGGATCGCCGTCAGCAGCGCCTGCGTCGCGCCGGCCGTCACGGTGATTTCGCTGGCCGGATCGTAGCGCCGGCCGTACAGCTGCGCGATCTTGTCGGCGATCGCGTCGCGCAGCGGCGCGACGCCGGCCATCGGCGGATACTGGTTGTGCCCGTTGCGCATCGCGGCCGAGACCGCATCGACGATGCGCGGATCGCAATCGAAATCCGGGAAACCCTGGCCGAGGTTCACCGCCCCTTTTTCGGCGGCAAGCGCGCTCATGACCGTGAAGATCGTCGTGCCGACGTTCGGCAGGCGCGAGGGGAAAACGGGCGTCGTTGGCATATCTGAAGGAGCGTTCATCGATACGGTCGAAATCGGGTGGGGCCGTGTGCGTCAGGCTGGCGTGGTCGGGGCGGCCGGCGTCGCGTCGAGCGCGCAGGCCTCGGTAAAGGGAGCGGGCTGCGCGATCCGGAAACCGAAGTCGCGTGCGGTGCGTTTCGCGAGCTTCAGCAGCGCGCGGTCCTTCGACACGAGCCAGTCGGCCTGCGCGGCGCGGGCAAGCTCGAGAAATTTCTGGTCGTCGCGGTCCTTGCACTTCGGCAGCGGCGGCGCGGCGGCGTCGACGGGCTGCGGTTCGACGAGGTTCGCGAGACGGGCGACGGTCGCGAGCGCGGCCGCCTTGTCGATCGCGCGCGACTGGAACTGCGGATAGTCGAGCACGTATTCGAGCTCGGTCAGGCAGCGGCCGTCGATCACGGCGGCCAGCGTGCCGCATTCCAGCGCGGCGCGGATCGGGCGCGTAGCGGGGTCGTCGAATACGAGGATGTCGATCCAGACGTTCGAGTCGAGCACGACGCAGTGCGCGGCATGCGGGGCGAGAGAGCGGCTCATTCGTTACAATCGGTGGTTTTCGTCTGACCGCAAGGCACGGCGTGCCAGCGAGCCTCTATGATAATCGTTCTCTCTCCCGCCAAATCCCTCGACTACGATACGCCCGCGCACGTCCCGTCTTACACGTTGCCTGCATTCGTCGACGACGCGTCGGAACTGATCCACGGCCTGCGCAAGCTGTCGCCGCAGGACATCGCGACGCTGATGGATATCTCCGATCCGCTTGCGCGCTTGAATTTCCAGCGCTACGCCGACTGGTCGCCGACCTTCACGCCGGCCAACGCGAAGCAGGCCGTGCTGGCGTTCAACGGTGACGTCTACGAGGGTTTCGACGCAAAATCGCTGTCGTCCACCGACCTCGACTATGCGCAGCAGCACGTGCGCGTGCTGTCGGGCCTGTACGGGCTGCTGCGTCCGCTCGACCTGCTGCAGCCGTACCGGCTCGAGATGGGTACGCGGTTCGCGAACGCACGCGGCAAGGATCTGTATGCGTTCTGGGGCGACCGCATCACGCGGGCGCTGAACGAGCAGCTGGAGACGCGCAGCGGCGCCGCACGCGTGCTGGTCAACTGCGCGTCGACCGAATACTTCAAGTCGGTCAAGCCGAAGCTGCTGGCCGCACCGGTCATCACGCCGGTATTCGAGGACTGGAAGGGCGGCCGCTACAAGATCATCAGCTTTCATGCGAAACGCGCGCGCGGCCTGATGGCGCGTTTTGTCGTCGAGAACCGTATCACCGACCCGAAGGCGCTGAAGGCATTCGCGACCGAAGGCTATGCGTTCGATGCGGCGGCGTCGAACGATTCGACTTACGTATATCGCCGGCGCATCGGCGAGTGACCCTGCCGGCCGTTCACGAGACGGCCGGCGCCTGCATGAGGCCGGACAGGCGGTACGCCGCGTGCTTCGGTCAACCGCTTTGCATGGGGCCGGCGTAAGCGCTAAAGCGCTAACGCCGGTCGATAACGGAGAGAGACAGATGACCCTTTCGATCACCAGTAATTTCGACGCAGGCGCCATCGACGTCGTGTCGTGCGAGCGCCCCGACGCGATCCGGCTGCGCGTGCGCGGCGACAATCGGTCGGAGTTCGCGCAATGGTTTTACTACCGCTTGACGGGCGCGCGTGGCGAGCGGTGCGTGATGACGTTCGAGAACGCAGCCGAATGCGCATACCCGTCGGGCTGGCGCAACTATCACGCGGTGGCGAGCTACGACCGGGTCGACTGGTTCCGCGTGCCGACGACGTTCGACGGCAAGACGATGACCATCGACCATACACCCGAGTTCGACAGCATCTACTACGCGTATTTCGAACCGTACTCGGAAGAGCGTCACGCGGCGTTTCTCGGCGCGGTCCAGCAGTTGCCGCAGGCGAGCATCGTCGAGCTCGGCCGCACGGTCGAAGGCCGTCCGATGTCGCTGCTGACGCTCGGCACGCCGGAAACCGACGATGCGCCGAAGAAGAAGGTATGGATCATCGCGCGCCAGCATCCGGGCGAGTCGATGGCCGAGTGGTTCGTCGAAGGCCTGGTCAAGCGGCTGGCGGGATGGGGCGACTGGGCCGGCGATCCGGTGGCGCGCAAGCTCTACGATCGCGTGACGTTCTACATCGTCCCGAACATGAATCCGGACGGCAGCGTGCACGGCAACCTGCGCACCAATGCGGCCGGCGCGAACCTGAACCGCGAGTGGATGGCGCCCGATGCCGAGCGCAGCCCCGAAGTGCTGGCCGTGCGCGATGCGATCCACGCGATCGGCTGCGACATGTTCTTCGACATTCACGGCGACGAGGATCTGCCGTACGTGTTCGTCGCCGGCTCGGAGATGCTGCCGAGCTTTACCGAGCAGCAGGGCAAGGAGCAGGCCGCGTTCATCGACGCGTTCAAGGTCGCCAGCCCCGACTTCCAGACCGAGCATGGCTACGCGGCGAGCAAGTACAAGGAAGATGCGCTGAAGCTCGCGTCGAAGTACATCGGCCATCAGTTCGGCTGCCTGTCGTTGACGCTCGAAATGCCGTTCAAGGACAACGCGAACCTGCCCGACGAGCGCGTCGGCTGGAACGGCGAGCGCAGCGCGGCGCTCGGCGCGGCGATGCTGGCTGCGATCCTGGTGCACGTCGACACGTTCGCGTAAGCGCAGCCGTTCGTCGTCGCATGAAAAAAGCCGGCGCATCTCGTGATGCGCCGGCTTTTTTGCCGCTGTCGTTGCAGCTCCGTCGTATCAGGACTTCTTCGCGGTTTTTTTCTTCACGGCCTTCTTCTGGCCGCTGGATTTCTTCGTCGCGACGGCCTTCTTGCTGCCGGCGCGGCTCGATGCCTTCGCCTTGGCTTTGCCGCGGTGCGACTTGCCCTTGAACTTCTTCGTCGAAGACGACGAGCGTTCGACGCGCGGCTTCAGCGGCGGGACCGGGTCGTTCCAGCTGAACGCGAGCATTTGCTGGCCGACATAGCCGCAACGGAATTTCAGCGGCGTCGGATCGCTGCCGTTGCTGTGGATGCCGAGCCCATCGACGGTGACGATGTTGTCGACCTTCACGCGCTGCTTGCCCTGGTCGAACGAGTCGTTCCACGGCGTGATGGTCGCGTTGCCGCTGTCGAATGCGTTCGGCGCGAAGTCGACGCGGTCGAACGCCGTCGACGTACTGGCGATGAAGCTGCCGTGCGCCGCACAATCGGCGGCGAGCGGATCGGCATGCATCTCGTCGACGAATTTGTTGATCAGTTCGGAGCGCTGGTCGAGCAGGTCGGCGAATACCGGAGCGGGAAGCGCAAGCGACAGGCCCGCGATACAGGCTGCCAGCTTGCCGAGCGCCCGGAAAATCCGGAGCGAGGCAGGTGAGCTGTCCATCTGGTTATTGGTGAGGAGCGAAGGAGACATCGGGCACGTATAGATGCCCGATGAAGAACAGGAGTTCAATCTTAGCGTAAAAAAGTTGTGCGGCAGTAGGTGGCGTATTCGGCGCGCGTCGTGGACGGTGCCGCCGGCACATGTGCGCGCCGAGCCGGTCGGGAGGGGAAAGTCAGGCGCGCGGGCCGCCGAGGCGGTAGCGCCGGACGTCGAAGGTCGTGACCCACGCGGGGCGATAGACGGCGATGAGTGCCGTCGCCATGCCGGTGAACCACGCTTCGCCGAGCGCGAGCAGCGCGGTGTTCAGCAGATAGCCTGCCGGAATCACGACGGGCACGCCGTCGGCGAGCGCGAGCTGGACACCGGCCGCCGCAGCGGCGACCGCGACGATCGCGATGGCCGGCGACAGGAAGCCCTGCCCGGTGATGAACGATGCGAGGTTGTGCGGCAGCCACGCGAGCGCGGCGCGTTGCAGCAACGCCGACACGGCGACAGGCAGCGCACCGTAGATCAGATAGGTCAGGCCGATGCCTTGCCACGGCGCGTCGAAGATGACCGCGGCAATCGCCGTGACGGCGCCCATCGCAACCAGGGCGAGCGTCCAGTCGAACAGCGTGACGAGCAGCGTTGCGCCAAGCAGATGCATGACGATGCCGTCTTCGAGCCATGCGTTCGAAGCCCACAGGACCGTGATCGCAGTGACGAGTGCGAGCCACACGTGCTGAAGCGTGGCGTCTTGCAGGCGTACGAACGGGCGATTCCAGATCGCGAGCGCGAGCAGGGCCACGGCGGCGATCCAGCCACCGATGCCAACCCAGAGCGGAAGCGGTGTGAAAAGAAAACCCATGCGTCCATATTACTCGTTGAGCATCAAAGGTGGGAACCGGCGCATGCGCGACCGTCGCAATATCGAGACTGTTTGCCTAGCGTCCGCGCCGGAACCGTGCCGGTGGCTCGGCGGCGAGCGGCAGATCGTGCGTGCCGGCATTCGCGGTAGGCAACGGGTACGGACGGTCATGCCGTTGTGTTCGCAGCGGAACCGGGCCGTGTTCGCCGATGGCCGGCTTGCGGGCGCGGTTGCGGTTCGCCAGCAGCACCTCGAGATGGGGCGACAGCCAGCCGTTGTAGATCGCGACCGCGGCGGCGCGGTTTGCGGCGCCAAGCTGCTGGAAGATGCTCGCGAGGTGGATCTTCACGGTGCCTTCGCTGATGCCGAGCGTACGCGCGATCATCTTGTTCGTGCTGCCCATGTGGACGAACCGCATGATCTGCGCTTGTCGCGGCGACAGGAGGCCGCTCGGCGGGCGGCGGGGCAGCGAGCCGGCGAGCGTCTGGAAATGGGCATCGTGGCGCGCCGTCGCCGTGGACGGCAGCAGGCTGAGGGCGATCGGCGGAATGTAGTGCCCGCCCAGCAGGACGATCTCGAGCGCGCGCACGATGAGGTGCGGCCGCGTGGAATGCGGGATCACGCCCGCGACGCCGTAGTTGAAGAAACGCTGGATGGCTTCGGGCGAGATCTCGTCGACCAGGACGGCGACCGGTGTCGGCGAGCACGCGTTACCGAGCGCCTGAAGCTCGCTGAGCCGGCCCACGTCGAGCCAGTCGATCGCGAGGAGGTCGAAACGCTGGGTGCGCAGCAGCCGGCGCGCCTGGAAACCGTCAGGCGCATCGTTGATGCTGGCGTGCCGGTCGATCTGCCGCAACAGGGCCTTCAGTCCGTCACGCCGTTCGGCGTCTGAGTTAAGCACCAAGAATCGCATATTCAATCTCCATAAGGTGAGTCATTGACTGCTGTCGGGGGGATATAAGCTGGCCCCGATAATGACAAAGACCTTACACGATGTCTGCTTGGCTGAAAGGCTTAGGAAAAGTTCGAAATTTTGGGCGACAGAACATCGGACAAGAAAAAAAGCCGCTTCGGCAGGCACCGGAAGCGGCTTTTGGCGGGGCAGGCTGCAGGGCCTGCGGGGGCGAGTCAGTGGAAATGCGGCTGCGCGGGCGACGCGTCTTCCGGCATTTCCGCATGGACGATTTCGCCGAGCGGATCGGCGTACAGCGGCACACCGCAGTCGTCGCAGTATTCAGGTTCGAAGCGGCCCGCGTGCCGGCGGACGTCGGTTACGCCGCATTCCTTCAGCAGGCTTACGATTTCCTCGAGCGGCCCTTCGATCGGCGCTTCGCCTTCGAGCGTCGCGCTGTCGATCGAAACGTCGCCGTTTTCACGGCCGTAGAGCGGCCACACGACGCCGTAGATCACATCGTTGCTGGCACGCCGCGTGAAGCCGACCCGATACTCGTCGATACGGCGTTCGCCGAAGCCGGCGACCACCGCGCGCAACTCCTGCGGCGCTGCACCAAGTGTGTCGAATAGATAACGAATGGCCGTTCGGACGGTGTGTGGACGCACGCGTTCGTCCGCATCGCGACAGGCCGAGTAGTACGCGTCCGGAAGCAGGCATTCGAACTCGCAGCCGGGCAGCGCGATCGACAGGTTCGGGCCGCCCTGTGCCGTCCACTGTTCGAGGCACTGGCCGCGCTCGATACGGCTGCCGTTTTCTTCTTCCTGCCAACGGAACAGCGCCGCGCCGGTCGGCGCGGCGACGACCGCCAGCAGGAAGCGCGGATCGGCCAGGATCGGCGAGGTTTCCGGCAGGTCGCCGAAGCTCAGCTTCGGGGTGTGCTGACCGATCGCCGCATGCGCGAGCTGCTGGGCCAGCCGGTAGGTTTCCACGTGGTGCCGCGGCAGCTGGTCGATGCTGTAGAGGAAGGGAGCAAGTCCGACGAGGGTGCCGTTTGCGAGCACGTGCGCCTGCAGGTGCGTGCGCAGCGCGTCGGCAACGTCGCCCTTCAGCGGGCCCGACGGAATCATGTAGCGCGTCCAGGCGAGCACCGGGACGGCGACCAGCAGCGCATCGTACGGTTGGCCGTCGTGGTCGATCACCATCGACTCGCTGTGTGTCTCGGCCATGTCGGCGAGCGCGCCGTAGGCGTCGGGATGATTCTGCTGAAGATGGTCGAGCGCGGCGTCGAGCGTGGTCTGATTGCCGTTGCGGACGATCTTGGCGAGCAGCGCGTCGAGCTTCGCTTCCCAGAAGCGATCCTCGATGCGGCTGCCCGACGCGAAGAGCGCAAGCGACAGACCGACCAGTTTGTCGGCATCGGGGGGGAGGCGTTTGGCGATTCGCTGGCGCATATTAAAGACGTATATAGAAAGAGGCGAAGAACCTCACATTCTAGTCCGTTCTTTGCACCATAAGCGGCCTCGTGCCCAGGCATGGCCGGACGGCCGAAATGCGGCGCTCGTAAAAAAGTTGCTTCAAGCCCCTTGCGCGATCGCCGTGAGCTGCATAGAATCACGCCTCTTTCGCGCTAACGGAAACGCGGCGCGGGAGGAAGGGAAGCAGTGCCGTTGGAGTTCGGAAGGTAGCGAGCCTCGGCGGTACGGAAGTTGAGCCCCGCAGTCGCAGCGAAGTCGTTCAGAAAGTTGTTGACGAGCTGCGAAACACGGTTCATAATCTCGCTTCTCTGCTGCTGAAAACGCAGCGCTG
>NZ_JACCQB010000039.1:0-66561 GCF_015712265.1 Burkholderia sp. 9777_1386
GCGGGGCGTCGTTTCGTCGTCGCCCGGGGCAGTGACGCGCGAGAGTTGCGCGCCGACCGCCGCGTCGCCCGGCTTGCGTTCGGCGAGCAGGAACAGCGGGCCTTCGAGCGCGCCGAGTTCCGCGAGCGCGCGTCGCCGCGTGGCTAGCCACGTCGCGGCCGGCCGCACCCACGACGGTTCGTAGTGGATCAGGCCGAGCTCCTGCGAGATCGCGCCGTGACGGGCGAACGCGTCGGCGGCCAGCGCGCGCCGTTCGGCCGGCTGCGCGATCTGCGTCACGCGCCGCCACTGGTCGAGCAGCGCCGCGAGCGCCGTGTCGATCTGCTTGCCGATGCTGACCGGCCAGATGCGCGTGAACACGAGATACACGACCACGTTGCCGAGCAGGATGCCGATCGTGCGATCGCGCGCGAGCGTCAGGTCGAAGCCGGGGCCCGCGCCCTGGATCACGCACAGGAAGAACGCGAACGCGACCTGGAAGCCCGCGTACGCGATGCGCGGCGATCCGAACGCGACCCACGCGGACAGCCACGCGCCGACGAAGACGAGCGCCATCAGTTCGCCGATCGACGACAGCGACGGGACGACGAACACGAGCGCGGCGGTGCCGATCAGCGCGCCGACGATGCAGCCGGCGATGCGCAGCGTGAGCTTCTCGACCGTTTCGGCCGTCGAGCCGAGCGACACCATGTAGCAGGTGATGAAGCAGGTATGGATGCCCGACCAGTCGAGTTGCGAGTACAGCAGGTAGCAGAACATCGCCGCGACCGTCGTCTTCAGCGCATAGCGGATATGGTCGGGATTGGTGCGTGCGTCCGGCAGGAAGAAGCCGCCGCGCGGCGCGGGCGGTGCCGCGGGTGCGGCCGGTTGGCCGGCGGCGCGCGCGTCGGCGGTATCGGCCGGCGCGGCCGCCGTGTCGATCGCGGGCGGTTCCGCGAACCGCGTGATCGCGGCGTGTAGGTCCGTCGCGACGACGCGTGCGAGCGGCGGCAGCGCATCGGCGGCTGGCAGCGCGAGCGTCACGTCGACCGGATAGCCGCCCCGTTCGAGGATCGCGGCCATCTCGTCGAGCGTCGTTGCGATCGGCGTGGCGAACGCGTCGGGCAGCCGCGCCTGCGGTTCGCGATCCGCGAGCGCCACCGCCACGAGCAGTGCGGTGCTCGACGCGACGGCCTGCCGCAACGCGACGACATCCGCGCCCGACGACGAGCCTTCGAGCTTCGACAGCTTGAGCCACGTGAGCAATGGCTTGTCGCCTTCGCGCAGGCTGGCATCGAACCCGGCGCGCGCGTCGTCGTCGCCGCGCAGCCGCCGCGCGGCGAGCCGCAGCCGCTTCGCGAGCTGCGCGTGCGCGAGCTTGCGCGGCGACGGCGCGATCAGCAGGTTGACGATGATCGCGACGCCGACCGGGATCGCGACCATCAGCCAGGCATAGAGCAGCGCGCGCGTCGCGGCTTCGCCGACCGGCGCGAGGCCCAGCTGGTCGAGCCCGAAACCGACGATCATCGCGAGGATCGCGCCGACGGGGCGCAGCTTGCTGGCGGACGTCAGGTAGAGCAGCCCGACCGACAGCACGGCCATGCACGCGACGCGCAGCACCGAATACTCGATGCTGAAGATCGCGACGCCGATCACGAGCGCGATCACGATCGTGACGAGCAACAGCATCGCGACCGCGAGCACGGCGCTCGTCACGCGATCGGCGCGGTTCAGGAAGAACACGACGTACGCGGAAATCGCGGCTTCGGGCGTGCCGTACCCGCTCGTCACGAGCACGACGAGCGCGCAGATCAGCGCGACGCGCACGGCCATGGCCGCGCGTCCCGGAAACGGCGCGAGCAGCCGCAGGACTTCGCGCGGGCCCGGCGAGCGGACGTCAGCGGCAGGCCGAGCCATGCCGGACCTCGACGATCGCGCTCGCGCCGACACGCACGAGCTTGCCGTCGGGTTCGTCGAGCTTCACGCGCACCGGGAAGCGCTGCGCGACGTGCACCCAGTTCACCGAGCGCTGCACGATCGGCAGCGAGCGCGGCAGGTTGATGCGGTCGCTGTCCGCAATGCCGGCGCCGATGCCGACGACCTTGCCGGTCATCGGGCGGTCGCGGTCGATCATCGAATAGACGGTCGCGCAGTCGCCGACCGCGATGCGGTTCAGCGACGTCTCGCGGAAATTGCCGACCGCGAACCATTCGCTCGCGTCGATCAGCGTGAAGATCGACTGGTTCGGCGCGAGGGTTTCGCCGGGAAGCACGCTCAGGCCCGTCACGAGCCCGTCGTGCGGCGCGCGTACGACCGTATCGTCGAGCGCATGCTGCGCGCGGGCCAGCGCGGCTTCGCGCGCATGCAGCGTCGCGATCGCGTCGGCGTCGTCGCCGATCGTCTGCGCGGACGCGCGCTGCTGCTCCTGCGCCTGCGCGAGCGACACGGCCGCGTCGCGCTGGCGCACCTTCGCCTGATCGAACTGCTGCGCGCTGACGTAGCCCTGCGCGGCGAGCGGCGCGAGCCGGTTCACGTCGCGCGTCGCGAGATCGTGGTTCTGCGTCGCGCGCTTGACCTGCTCGGCGGCGACGGACGCATTCGAGCGCTCGCCGATCAGCGAACGGCGGCGCGTGTCGAGCGACGCGCGCGCGAGTTCGAGATCGGCCTGCGCCTGCGCGACGGTCAGCCGGTACGGCACGGGATCGATCACGTACAGCAGGTCGCCTTTCGCGACGCGCTGGTTTTCATGCACGGCGAGCTGCACGATGCGACCGCCGACCGGCGACGCGACGTGCACGACGTCCGCGTCGATCGACGCGTCGTCGGTGGACGGGTAGGCCGTCGTGCGGTGGTACGCGTACGCGAGCGCCGCGATGCCGAGCGCGACGATCGCGAGCGCGATCACGCGGCCTTTGACGGAGGGGCGGGCGATGCCGGCGGCCTTCATGCGAACGGCCCCGTGCCGGTGAGCCAGACGATCACGGCGACCACGAGCCCGATCGCGGTGCAGACGGCGAGCTGGTAAGGCACCGTCGCGGCCCAGCCGGTCGCGACGAACACGCGGTGCGCGACGATCGCGCCGACGATGCCGACGATCGCGCTGACGAGCCACAGCGGGAAGTACGCGCCGAACAGCACGTAGGACGGTGCGCCGCGCGATGCGCAGCCTGCGAGTGGCAGGGCGGGCGCCAGGACGGCGGCGATGCGCAGGGGCGCGCGCGGCGTTGTTTTTCTCATGGGGTGACGAGCTCGACGTTGGGGGTGGATGCCGGGCGCGGCGCAATGCGGATCGTCGCGACCGGCCGGGCCGGGACGACGATTCCAGGATACGGAGCCGATCATAAATCAGCGCGATGCGGACCGCCAGCGATCCGGCACGCGTTTGCGGCATGGGCCGAGGCCGGCGGTGGCCGCGCCGTCGGTCATGCCGGACGGTCCGGCCGCGCGTGTCGGCAGCGACGGCCGGAACGCCGCGATTTTGCCAGCCCAAGCTCGCGTAGGGTTGCTAACGGACTGTAAAGGATCGTCAGACGACATCACGCAGCGGAATTTGCGATGCCGACGCAGCGGAATCGGCGCGTAACACGCCGATTGCCCGTCGAACGCATGCGAATCCGCTCAGTCGGGCTGACCGCGCGCGTCCTCGACGAGCAGGTCGACGAGATCGCGCGCGAAGCGCGGCAGCGCATCGAGATCGGCGACGCAGATCTGCAACTGGCGCTCGGCCCAGTCGTCTTCGAGCGCGACGAGACGCAGCGCCATCGTCTTCGCATGACGGCGCGCGGTGCCTTCGGGCAGCACGCCGACGCCGACGTTCGCCTCGATCATCCGGCACGCGGTCTCGAAGTTGCTGACCTGGATGCGCCAGCGCAGCGTGCGCTGCACGTCGGCGGCCGCGCGTTTCAGGAACGCGTGGATCGCGCTCGCTTCGGGCAGGCCGATGAAGTCGTGGTCGAGCGTCGCGACGAACGGCGTCGATGCCAGGCCGGCGAGCGGATGCCCGAGCGCGGTCGCGAGCACGAGGCGGTCGCGCCGGTACGGCATCGCCTGCAGCCCGTCGGTGCGCACGTCGCCGGCGACGATGCCGATGTCGATCATGCCTTCCTGCACCGCGCGCACGATGTCGGGACTCAGCCGCTCCTGCATGTCGATCGTCACGTCCGGATGGTCGACGAGATAGTGGCGCAGCACGCCCGGCAGGAACTCGCTCATCGCCGTGGTGTTCGCGAACACGCGCACGTGGCCTTTCACGCCCGATGCATATTCCTGCAGGTCGCCGGTCAACTGCTCGAGCTGGCGCAGCACGCGGCGCGCATGCGCGAGCAGCGTCTCGCCCGGCGCGGTCAGCGTGACGCCCTGGCTCGTGCGGCTCAGCAGCTTCACGCCGACCTGTTCCTCGAGGTGCTTGATGCGCGTGCTGGCGGCCGGCACCGACAGGTGCGCGCGTTCGGCGCCGCGCGTCAGGCTGTTCGCTTCCGCGATGTGCGTGAAAAGTTTGAGGTCGACGAGATCGAAGCGCATGGATCTGGCAGCGGGAGGATGGCCGATTATCGCGCGAAGCCGCACGGCGCGGCACCGTGAGGCGCGACCCGTCGTCGCGACCGGGATCTGTGTACCATCGTGCGTAGGGCGCGACGCGCCGCACCGGGCATCGCGGCCCGTGCGACGCAGGTCGTGGAAGCGGTCGTGCAACGAAGGTGAACGTTTCATGCGAAGTTTCTTTGTCCGGTTCATTGCAATCGGCGTGCTGTTCCATCTGTATGTCGGGATGCGCATCATTCCCGATGCGTTCGCGTCGCCGCTCGCACGGACGATCGCGGCGCTCGTGCTGGCGAGTTTCGTCGTGTTGATCCCGGTCGGCATGTTCTCGCGCCGCTTCGACGAAGGCTGGGCCGCGACGCTGGTCGGCTGGGCCGGCGCGCTCGCGATGGGCTTCTTCTCGTCGCTGCTGGTGCTGACGTTCGTGCGCGACATCGTGCTGCTCGGCGTGCTCGCGTGGCGCCATCTCGGACATGACGGCGCATGGAGCGGCGCCGCGCCCGACACGGCGCTCGGCGTGCTGGCGGCCGCGGTGCTCGTGACCGCGATCGGGTTCGTCGGCGCGCGCCGCACGGCGGCGGTCAAGCGCGTGTCGATTCCGATTGCCGGGCTGCCGGCCGCGCTGGACGGGCTGACGATCGTGCAACTGTCCGACATTCACGTCGGGCCGACGATCAAGCGGCCTTATATCGAACGGATCGTGCGCGCGGTCAATGCGCTCGACGCCGACCTGGTGGCCGTGACGGGCGATGTGGTGGACGGCTCCGTCAAGCGCCTGCGCGAACACACGGCGCCGCTCGGCCAGATGCGCTCGCGGCACGGCACCTTCCTCGTGACGGGCAACCACGAGTACTACGCAGGCGCGCATGCGTGGATCGACGAATTTCGCCGTATCGGGCTGACGGTGCTGCTGAACGAACACGTGCTGATCGAGCGCGGCGGCGCGCGCGCGGTGCTGGCGGGCGTGACCGACTTCACGGCGGGGGGCTTCGATCCCGCGCATCGCAGCGACCCCGCGCAGGCGCTGGCGGGTGCGCCGCGCGACGTCGGCACGAAGATCCTGCTCGCGCACCAGCCGCGCAGCGCGGAGGCGGCGAACCGCGCGGGCTTTACCGTGCAGTTGTCGGGGCACACGCATGGCGGCCAGTTCCTGCCGTGGCCGCCGTTCGTACGGTTGCAGCAGCCGGTGATCGGCGGGCTGAACCGCTTCGGCGACATGTGGCTGTATACGAGCCGCGGCACTGGCTACTGGGGGCCGCCGAACCGCTTCGGCGTGCCGTCCGAGATCACGCTGATCCGGCTGACGCGCGGCTAGCGGAGGGCCGCGAGGCGAGACGCGTGCACCGCGGGGCGCGGCCGCGTTCTTTTCTTTCCACGTCGAATGACGGCGCATGGCGGCGCGCGGCGCCGTTGGCTAGTATGCAGGCATGCCTCGTTCGTTCCTCGCCCGTTCCTGCCGACATGTCGACGCCCGATCTTTTCGCTGATACGCCCGCGCCAGACGTGGACTGGTACCCGGACTGGCTTGCGCCGCCCGAAGCCGACCGCGCGTTGGCCACGCTGATCGACGAGGTCGCGTGGCGGCAGGACACGATCCGCACGCCGCGCGGACGCATTCCGTTGCCGCGGCTCACCGCGTGGCAGGGCGAACCGGATGCCGTGTACGTCTATTCGGGCATCCGCAACGTGCCGCAGCCATGGACGCCGGGCGTGCTTGCGCTCAAGCATGCAGTCGAGGCGACGTGCGGCGTGCGTTTCAACAGCGTGCTGCTCAATCGCTATCGCAACGGGCTGGACAGCCTCGGCTGGCACGCGGACAACGAACCCGAACTCGGCGACGCGCCGGTGATCGCGTCCGTGAGCCTCGGCGCGATGCGGATGTTCGATCTTCGCCATCGCGCGACTGGCGCCACGCACGCGTACCGCCTCGTGCATGGCAGCCTGCTCGTGATGCGCGGCCGCACGCAGGCCGAATGGCAGCACCGCGTGCCGAAGGCGCCGGGCGTGCAGGGCGAACGCATCAACCTGACGTTCCGGCGCGTGTCGATGGCGGCCGAATAGATCGCGCCCCGTTTCGGTGATCCACGAAAGGCCGATGCAAGCAATTGGCCGCGCGTGCGGCACGTTGCCGCACGAACGCAAGGCGGGGCGGCCGGACGTGGCCCTCAGGCCCGTCCCGCAAGGCTTACAGATGGATTCGATCGACCGCCCGGTTCCGATAGGTGAGTGAAACCTCTGATGGTGCGTCGCAACAATTATTGACTAGACTGTGGAATGGCAGAAACGCGTCGGCAGACCGGCGCGCCCCTTTCGACATGTCTCCGTGCGCTGCCGATGCAGCGCGCAACGGGGCAGGAGCAAAACGCGTGACCGTACTCGACCCTTCCTTCGAACCCTCGCTGCACGTCTTCGAGCAAGACGGCGGATGGCAATGGGCGCTGACGGTGAAGCGGGCGACCGGCGTCGGCGTGAAAGTCGTGGCGTTCAGCCGCGAAGGCTTTCGCGGCGAAGCCGAGGCATACGCCGCCGGCCAGCTTGCCCGCGCCGAATATGACGACGCCGTGACGGCCTGACGCCGTCGCGGCGATCCCGCGCGGGGATCGTCTTCCTCTGTGCCGTCCGTTTCCGGACGGTGCTTTCCCGACCGTTTTCCGTTTTCGTTTTTCGCTGTGCGAGGCGATCGTCTGCCGGCGTTCGTCGCGCCAAATGATCCGTGCCGTTCGATGCTCGGGCATCGCGCCGACGATGCGGCATGCGTGGCGCAAGCCTGCACGCGGACTCGCGGCATCCGAGTCAATGCGAACCACGCATGGTGCGAGCGCGTCTGGAAAATGCCGAGCCATATCGTAATAAGATATGAAGTTATCGCACCGGCGGGACGACGACGTCCCGCTTCCCTGAAAGGAGCTATCCGTGCAGTTGACCCAGTTAGGCGGGCATGTCGCCCAATCCGGCATCGCCGAACGGCAAAAACACGCGCAGGCGCTGATGTTCGGGATGGCGAACATCGACGAATACGTATCCCGCGGCGTCTGCTACGACGCCGCGGCCTATGTCCGCTATCTGCTGCGTGCCGACGCGCTGATCGCGCCCGATGCGCTGCTCGATACGGCCGGTCAATCGTGGAGGACGCGGTTCAACTTCGAAACCGGCGATCAGTGGGACGGGCGCGCGAGCATTCCGGCGGGCACCGCGGTCGGCTTCGCGCGCGGCGGCAATGTCTTTCATGCGGCGATTGCGGTCGGCGGCACCCGGATTCGCGCGATCAACGGTGGGCTGCTGGGCGCCGGATGGATGAATCCGGTCGACCTTGCGCGGGCGCTGCAGCCGGATCCGGCCGGCGGTTTTACGTACGATCGCACGACCATTCGCGTCCATCTGTCGCGCCTGTAGGCGGGGCGGCATCCCGTCTCCCGCTCCGGCCACCGTTGCCCGGGCGCGCCGCGCGGCCGCCTTCCCGCCGTTCGGCGATTTCCGCATGGCGTCGCGCCGTCCAACGCTGCTATCCTCTCGACCTTGAATGACGCGTCATGGCGGCGTGGCCGCGCATGCTGCAGCGCGGCGCCGCGCGCCGGTGCGAGCCCAGGCGCGCACTGAGGTAGCATGACCGAATATCCACGACGATCGATGACCCGTTTCGTGACCGACTTCCTTCCGTCCATGTCCACATGGTCAAGACAACGATGAGCGATGCACCCGATCCGGCGGTGCCTGGCGACGACGAGTCGTCGGGCGGCGCTTCGTCCTATCTGGTGCCGGGGCTCGAACGCGGGCTGCGGATCCTCGCCGAATTCTCCGCGCGCGAGCCGGTGCTCGGCGCGCCTGAACTGTCGAAGCGCATCGGCATTCCGCGCACGACCACGTTCCGCCTGCTGCAGACGCTCGAAGCGCTCGGTTTCCTCGAACGCGTGAACGGCGACCGCTATTTCCGGCTCGGCGTCGGCGTGCTGCGGCTCGGCTTCGAATACCTGAATTCGCTCGAACTGACCGATCTCGGCACGCCCGTGCTCGAGCGGTTGCGCGATTCGACCGGCCTGTCGACGCACCTGCTGATCCGCGACCAGCGTGACGTGGTGTTCGTCGCGAAGGCGCAGAGCAATGCGTCGATGTTCGGTTCGGTGAAGGTGCACGTTGGCACGCGCCTGCCCGCGCATGCGACCGTGCACGGTCACGTGCTGATGGGCGACCTGACGCGCGACGCGCTGCGGCAGATCTATCCGGAAAAGAAGCTAGAACAGTTCACCGAGCGCACGCCGGGCACCGTCGACGAGCTGTACGAACGCGTGCGTCATTACGCGCGGCTCGGCTATGCGGTCAGCGAGGCAGCGTTCGAGAGCGGCATTTCGGCCGTGACCGCGCCGGTGCGCGATCATTCGGGCTCGATCGTCGCGGCGATCACCGCGACGGTGCCGCGCTCGGAGATCGGCGAGGCCGGCGAGAAGGAGCGGCTCGTCGAAGCCGTGTGCGGTGCGGCGGTCGACCTGTCGCAACGGCTGAACTATCGTCCGCTCGAAAGCGACCCGACGTTCGCGCATGCGCGCCACAAGGTCGCGATGTTCTGACGCTCGCGCATCGATCCGGCCGCGGTGCGCGGCATCGCATACGACGAGAGCGGCCCGCGGGCCGCTCTCGTCGTTTTCCGGCACCGCACGCGCGGCGCGCAAACCTGCTCAGAACGAGTGATGGATGCCGGTCAGCACGATCACCTGGTTCGCGGTGCTCGACACGCCGGCCGTGAAGAACGCGGCCTTCGCACCGCCCGAACCGTGTTCATAAAGCACGTTCGCATACAGCTGCGTGCGCTTCGACAACGCGTAGATGTCGCCGAGTTCGACCTGCGTCCAGCGGCGGCCGGCCAGCGTCGTGGTCGCTGCGCCGCCCGCGATCGTGTTGAACGCGCTGCTGCGGTAGTTCACACCCGCGTCGTAGCTCTGGAACGTGTCGGAAAACCCGTTCGACTGCATCTTCACGCGCGTGTAGAGGCCGTGCACGAGGAAGTCGCCGATCTGGTACGACGCGCCCGCGCCGATGTTCTCGACCTTGTTCGCAAGGTAACCATTCGCGGTGTTCTGCCCCTGGAACGATGTGATGCCCGTCTGGCTGATCAGGATCGCGCGGTCGTGCTCGTTCGAGTAGACGGCCGACGCCTTGAACGGCCCGTTCACGTAGTTCAGCGCGACGCCGACCGATTTGCCGGTCGAGAAGTTCGTCGTGTTGCCGAGCGCGAGCGTCGCCGCGGCCGAGAAGCCCGCGAAGGTCGGTGAACGGTACTTGACCGAATTGTTGTACGGCACGTTGCCGGTCGCGGCGAGCCCGTCGATATTGCCCGGGTGGAACGCAAACCAGCTCATCGCGAGGTACGCCGTGCTGAGCGGATCGAGATAGTCGAACGTCAGCGGCGTCTGGCGGCCGAGCGTCAGCGTGCCGTAGCGCTCCGAACTCAGGCCGACGAACGCCGCGCGGTTCCAGATCGTGTTCGCGGTCGCGAACTGGCCGTTGTTCGTATAGAAGCCGTTTTCCAGCTGGAAGATCGCGGACAGCCCGCCGCCGAGATCTTCCTTGCCCTTCAGGCCCCACCGGTCGGGCTGCGTATTGCCCTGGATCATCGCCCACTTCGCGTGGCCGCCGACGTTGTTCACGTACGCGATCCCCGCGTCCATGCTGCCGTACAGCACCACGCTGCTCTGCGCCCACGCGCCCGACGCGGCGCCCATTCCGATGACTGCCGCTGCTACCGCATGCTTGACCATTTTGTCTCCTGACTCTCCAACCTGATGAATACGTGTCGTGACGGCCTGCGCGGGGACGGCCGGCCGTCGCGCATGTTCATC
Source organism: Burkholderia sp. 9777_1386 (assembly GCF_015712265.1). NCBI lineage: Bacteria > Pseudomonadati > Pseudomonadota > Betaproteobacteria > Burkholderiales > Burkholderiaceae > Burkholderia > Burkholderia sp. 9777_1386. The sequence continues at coordinate 10,350 of NZ_JACCQB010000039.1, forward strand.
GCCGCATGGGCATTCGTATGTTCCATATAAGGAACAGTGTGCCTCTGATGGAATGGAGTATAGAGGCGCCGAGCGCCGGATCAAAAATAAATTTTTCGGGACGGATGGGCGCGGTGCCGACGCCCGGCAACCCGGCGAGATGTCTCGAAAAAGCCGATAAATCCCCGTCGAATAACAAAAAATTACATTCGATCAGGTAGGCGAAAGGGTGCGTCGACCTGACGGTCGGTGTTTTCCCTAGGACATGCAGCTTTTTGTTTTACTCGTGGAAAGTCGCTCCTATAATCACCATCCATAAACTGCTGTTCCTGATATGGAACAAATCGGAACAAACCGAGAGTCGATCAGAAGGAAGGGTGTGAGATGTCTGAACAATGGATTTGCGCCGGTCACGCCGGCGCGCTGTCGGAAGACACGCCGATCGAGTTCAAGCGGACCGACGGCGTGGAAATCGGGATCTACCGCGTCGGCGACGACGTGTATGCGCTCGAGAACGTGTGCCCGCATGCGTACGCGCTGCTGACGCAGGGGTTCGTCGACGAAGGCACGGTCGAATGCCCGCTGCACGAGGCCGTGTTCGACATCAAGACGGGCGAATGCCTGAAGGGTCCGGGCGGGCGCGCGCTGAAGCAGTACGCGGTGCGCCTCGCCGGCGAGGAAATCCAGATCAAGGTGGAATGACATGAAAGAAGCGACCGTCAACTTCAATCCCTTCCTGAAGCCGTGGGTGGCGCCGCAGCCGAACAACATCGCGGGCAAGGGGCAGATCGAAATCCCCGGCCAGGTCGAGAACCTGGTCTGGCAGAACCGCAAGGCCGCACCCACGCAGTACGAGAACGACCTCGGCGATGCGCTCGAACGCGTGTTCGAGAGCGGCGCGACCGAGCTGGACGATGTCGTCGCGGGCCTGAACCGCATCGGCTTCCGCGCGCCGGACGGCACCGCGTGGACCGCGGCGCGCTTTCGCGCCGAAATGGCCTCGCTGGCGGAATGAGCGCGCGCGCCGCGTGACCACCGACCCGACGACAACCGAATCCGGAGCACACTGATGACGTCCCCCGACCAACACGAAGCCCAACACGACCCGGTCCGTGACTATCTCGACCGCGGCATCAAGAACTACTGGTATCCCGTCGCACCGAGCTGGCAGGTGTCGAATGCACCGGTCGGCCTCACGCGCCTGTCCGAGCAGATCGTGCTGTGGCGCGATCACGACGGCAAGGTCCACGCACTGGAAGACCGTTGCCCGCACCGCGGCGCGCGCCTGTCGCTCGGCTGGAACCTCGGCGGCAACATCGCGTGCTGGTATCACGGCATCGAAGTCGACGGCGGCGGCACGGTCAACCGCGTGCCGGCGGTGTCGAACTGTCCGCTCGAAGGCACGAAGTGCGTGAAGTCGTATCCGGTCGAAGAGAAGGCCGGCGCGATCTTCCTGTGGTTCGGCGACGAAGCGCACGGCGAGCCGGCGCCGCTGAACCTGCCGGAAGAACTGGTCGCCGACGAGTATGGCCACTTCCTGTGCGTATCGAACTGGAAGTGCAATTACCAGTACGCGATCGACAACGTGATGGACCCGATGCACGGCGCGTATCTGCACGCGACGTCGCACTCGATGGCCGAAGGCGACAAGCAGGCCGACATGCGCGTGCGCAAGACCGAAACGGGGCTGATGTTCGAGAAGATCGGCCAGCGCGACGTGAACTTCGACTGGGTCGAGCTCGGCGAAACGGGCTGCCTGTGGATGCGTCTCGCGATTCCGTACAAGCAGAAGTTCGGCCCCGGCGGCAACTTCGGGATCATCGGCTTCGCGACGCCGGTCGACGGCGACCACTGCCAGGTCTATTTCTGGCGTACCCGCAAGGTCAGCGGCTGGCAGCGCGACGTGTGGCGCTTCATGTACCGCAACCGCCTCGAGGGTCTGCACTGGGACGTGCTCGAGCAGGATCGCTACGTCCTCGAAAGCCTCGCGCCGCATGCGCGCGATCACGAATACCTGTACCAGCACGACGTCGGCATCACGCGTGTGCGCCGGATGCTGCGCCAGCGTGCGCAGGAACACCTGTCCGCGCTCGACGCGCATCGTGCGGCGCATGCCGCCGCGGAGCCCGCGAATGGCTGAGCTCGCTCCGATCGTCGCGCTGCCCGGTCGCCGCGTGCTCGTCACAGGCGGCGCGCGCGGTCTCGGCGCCGCCTTCGTGAAGGCGCTGGTCGAAGCGGGCGCGCAGGTCGCGTTCGGCGACGTGCTCGCGCAAGAGGGCCGCGCGCTGGCCGCGCAGCTCGCGCAAGCCGGCCACACCGCGCATTTCTTCGCACTCGACCTCGCCGATCCGGCCAGCATCGACGCATTCGTCGCGCAGGGCGCGGCGGCGCTCGGCGGCCTCGACGCGCTGATCAACAACGCGGCGATCACGAACTCGGGCGGCAAGCTGTCGACGGAGCTCGACGTGTCGACGTGGGACGCCGTGATGAACGTGAACGTGCGCGGCGTATGGCTCGTCAGCAACGCGGCGCTGCCGCACCTCGCGCGGTCGGGTCGCGGCGCGATCGTGAATCTTGCGTCGGACACCGCGCTGTGGGGCGCGCCGAAGCTGCTCGCGTACGTCGCGAGCAAGGGCGCGGTGATCGCGATGACGCATGCGCAGGCGCGTGAGTTCGGCGCGCACGGCGTGACGGTCAACGCGATCGCGCCGGGGCTGACCGAAGTCGAGGCGACCGCGTACGTGCCGGCGGAACGCCATGCGTTCTACCTGCAGGGCCGTGCGCTGACACGCGCGCAGGTGCCCGACGACGTGACGGGCCCGGTGCTGTTCCTGCTGTCGGACGGCGCGCGCTTCGTGACGGGCCAATTGCTGCCGGTCAACGGCGGCTTCGTAATGAACTGAATTGCAGTTTTCACTCGGAATGAAGGAGAGGACGATGGCGGACGCCGATCTCGAACGCAAGTCGTGGGACCAGCCGGAAGGCGCAAGCTTCAACGACTGGATGGAAGGGCGCGTCGCGCGCTATGCGACGCGGCGCTACGACTGGGACGCGCTGAAGTTCCAGGCCGATTACGACCCGAAGTACCGCCGTGCGCAGATGCGCTATGTCGGCACGGGCGGCACGGGCGTCGCGAAGGACGTCAACACGGTGCCGGCCGGCAACTTCACGTTCTCGACGATGGTCATCCCGGCCGGCAACATTGGCCCGAGCCACATCCATATCGACGTCGAGGAAATCTTCTTCGTGCTGCGCGGCAAGATGAAGGTGATCTGCGAGCGCGACGGCGAGACGTGGGAAGCGATCCTCGGCGAGCGCGACCTGATCTCGGTGCCGCCCGGCGTGTATCGCACGGAAATCAACATCGGCGAGGAAGATGCGCTGATGTGCGTGATGCTCGGTTCGTCGAAGCCGATCACGCCGACGTATCCGCCCGATTCGCCGCTCGCGAAGATCAAGCGTTGAGACGGAGCGGGTGAAGCAATGAGTGTCATCGACAAACGTGAACGCGACCGCACCGCGGCGTTCGCCGCGCTGCTCGGGCAGTTTCCCGAGCAGCGTTGCGCGGCCGGCGCGGCGGGCACGATCGGTTATCGCGAGGCCGGCGCGCAGCATGCGGGCCGCGCGCTGCCCGTCGTGCTGCTGCACGGGATCGGCTCGGGCGCCGCGTCGTGGGTCCGCCAGCTCGACACGCTGGGCGCGTCGCGGCGCGTGCTCGCGTGGGATGCGCCCGGTTACGGCGTGTCGACGCCCGTGCACGGCGCGTCGCCGGCCGCCGCCGATTACGCGGCAGCGCTGAACGCGTGGCTCGAGGCACTCGGCATCGAACGCTGCGTCCTGATCGGCCATTCGCTCGGCGCGATCATCGCGGGCGGTCTCGCCCGCGTGACGCCCGCGCGGATCGCCGGCCTGCTGCTGGTGTCGCCCGCGGGCGGCTACGGCAGCGCACCGGCCGAGACCCGCGAAGCGCGCCGCGACGCGCGGCTCGCGATGCTCGCGGAACTCGGCCCGGCCGGGCTCGCCGAGCAGCGCAGCGGCAACATGCTGTCCGGTTTCGCGAACGAGGAGGCACGGGCGTGGGTGCGCTGGAACATGGCGCGCATCGTGCCGGCCGGCTATGCGCAGGCCACGCATCTGCTCGCGAACGCCGATCTCGCGGCCGATCTCGCCGGCTTCCGGGGCCGCACGGCCGTGGCCGTCGGCGCGAACGACGCGATCACGCCGCCCGCCGCGTGCGAGCGGATCGCCGCGGCCGCGCACGTCGGGCTGCAGGTGATTCCGCAGGCAGGGCACGCCGGCTATGTGGAAGCGCCGGCCGCGTATTCCGCGCTGATCGACTCGTTCTGCCGGCAGTGCGATACGCAGTGGGGGCTGGCATGAAGTCCCCCCACGCTCACCTTGGTTCGCGGGAGGCATAAATGAGCGAACCGCTGCAACAAAACGAATCCGAAAACGCGAAGGCCGAAGCCAGCTACGTGGTGCCGGGCCTCGAACGCGGGTTGCGGATTCTCGCCGAATTCTCGCCGCGCGAGCCCGTGCTCGGCGCGCCTGAACTGTCGAAGCGGCTCGGCATTCCGCGCACGACGGTGTTCCGTCTGCTGCAGACGCTCGAATCGCTCGGCTTTCTCGAACGCGCGGACAAGGATCGCAACTACAAGCTCGGCATCGCGGTGCTGCGGCTCGGCTTCGAATACCTGAGCTCGCTGGAGCTGACCGATCTCGGCCTGCCGGTGATCGAAAGCCTGCGCGATGCGACAGGCTTCACGACGCACATCGTGATCCGCGACGGCCGCGACGTGGTGTTCGTCGCGAAGGCGCAGAGCCAGTCGCCGGTGTTCAGTTCGATCCGCGTGAACGTCGGCACCCGGCTGCCCGCGCATGCAACGACACACGGCCACGTGCTGATGGGCGACCTGTCGCTGAAGGAACTGCATGCGCTGTATCCGGAAGGCGTGCTGAACCGGATGACGAGCGCGACGCCGGAAACGGTCGACGCGCTGTACGAAGTGATCCGCGAGGATGCGCTGCGCGGCTACGGCGTCAGCAATTCGTCGTTCGAGCGCGGGATCTCGGTCGTCACGGCGCCGGTGCGCAACGAGACGCAGAAGATCGTCGCTTGCATCACGGTGACGGTGCCGCGTCCGGAGATCGACGCGGCGCTGATCGCGGACGGGCTGATCGACAAGGTGCAGCGCGCGGCGGCGGAACTGTCGCGGCGGCTGAATTACCGCTCGGATGACGAGCACACGTTTCTCAAAGCTTTAGGACTCCGATGATCCAGATCGATCTGAGCGGGCAAGTGGCGGTGGTGACGGGCGGTTCGTCCGGCATCGGACTCGCGACAGCCGAACGGTTTCTGCAGGCAGGCGCGTCGGTTGCGATCTGCGGCCGCGACGACGAACGCCTTGCACGCGCCGAGGCGATGCTGCGCGGCAAGTATGCGGATGCACGACTGCTGGCCACGCGCTGCAACGTGCTCGACGAAGCCGACGTGACCGCGTTCGCGCAAGCGGTATCCGCGCGTTTCGGCCGCGCCGACATGCTGGTCAACAACGCCGGCCAGGGTCGTGTCTCGACCTTTGCCGACACGACCGACGACGCCTGGCGCGAAGAACTCGAACTGAAGTACTTCAGCATCATCCGCCCGACGCGCGCATTCCTGCCGCTGCTGCGCGATGCGGCCGCGCCGACGATCACCTGCGTGAACTCGCTGCTCGCGCTGCAGCCGGAGCCGCACATGGTCGCGACGTCGTCGGCGCGTGCCGGCGTGCTGAGTCTCGTGAAGTCGCTCGCGACCGAACTGGCGCCGCAGCGCATCCGCGTGAACTCGATCCTGATCGGCATCGTCGAGTCGGGGCAGTGGCGCCGCCGCTACGACACGCAGGCGCAGCCCGGCGAAAGCTGGGAGGACTGGACGGGCGCGCTCGCCCGCAAGAAGAACATTCCGCTGAATCGCTTCGGCAAGCCTGACGAGGCGGCCTGGGCACTTTTTTATCTCGCAACGCATCTGTCGTCCTACACGACGGGCAGCCATATCGACGTTTCTGGAGGCTTTGCACGCCATGTCTAAAAAAACCACGGTTGGCGAGCTGATTGCCGCCTTTCTCGAGCAGTGCGGCGTGAAAACCGCATTCGGTGTCATCTCGATCCACAACATGCCGATCCTCGACGCGATCAATTCGCGCGGCAACATCCGGTATGTCGGTGCGCGCGGCGAAGCGGGTGCGCTGAACATGGCCGACGGGCTGGCCCGCGTGTCGGGCGGCCTCGGCGTCGCATTCACGAGCACGGGCACGGCGGCCGGCAACGCGGCCGGCGCGATGGTCGAGGCGCTGACGGCCGGCACCGCGCTGCTGCACGTGACCGGGCAGATCGAGACACCGTATCTCGACCAGGATCTCGCGTACATCCACGAAGCGCCCGACCAATTGTCGATGCTCGACTCGATCTCGAAGGCCGCGTTCCGCGTGCGCACCGTCGAAACCGTGCTGCCGACGATCCGCGAAGCCGTGCGCATCGCGGAGACCGCGCCGACGGGCCCCGTGTCGGTCGAGATTCCGATCGACATCCAGGCGGCCGAAATCGAATGGCCGGAAGACCTCGCGCCCGCCCACGTCGCGGTGCGCGAGCACGACACCGCCCGCGTCGCGAAGCTCGCCGACGCGCTCGCGGCCAAGCGCCGCCCGCTGCTGTGGCTCGGCGGCGGGGCACGCCATGCACGCGAGGAAGTCGAACGCCTCGTGAAGCTCGGCTTCGGCGTCGTGACGAGCGTGCAGGGCCGCGGCGTGCTGCCGGAAGATCATCCGGCGACGCTCGGCGCGTTCAACGTGCATGCGTCCGTCGAGGCGTTCTACAAGACCTGCGACGCGCTCGTCGTGGTCGGCTCGCGCCTGCGCGGCAACGAAACGCTGAAGTACAAGCTCGCGCTGCCGCAGCCGCTGTTCCGCGTCGATGCCGATGCGCTCGCCGACAACCGCGGCTATCGCAACGCGCTGTTCGTGCACGGCGATTCGAAGCGCGTGCTGGCCGAACTGGCCGACCGCCTCGAAGGCCGCCTGTCGGTCGATCCGCGGTTCGCGGCCGATCTCGCGGCGGCCCGCGAGGAAGCGGTGGCCGACGTGTCGAAGGGCCTCGGGCCGTACAAGAAGCTCGTCGACACGCTGCAGGGCGTGGTGGGCCGCGACTACAACTGGGTGCGCGACGTGACGATCTCGAACAGCACGTGGGGCAACCGCCTGCTGAAGATCTTCGAGCCGCGCTCGGGCGTGCATGCGCTCGGCGGCGGCATCGGCCAGGGTATCCAGATGGGCATCGGCGCGGCGCTCGCGGGCACGGCGGCGAAGACGGTCTGCCTCGTCGGCGACGGCGGCCTGATGGTCAACGTCGGCGAGCTCGTGACGGCCGTGCAGGAAAACGCGAACGTGATGATCGTGCTGATGAACGACCAGTGCTACGGCGTGATCCGCAACATCCAGGACGCGCACTACGGCGGCCGCCGTTGCTTCGTGCAGCTGCACCAGCCGGATTTCGCGCAGTTCTGCGCGAGCTTCGGCCTCACGCACTACCGGATCACGTCGCTCGACCAGGCCGAAGCGATCGTGCGCGAAGGGATGGCGAAGGAAGGGCCGGTGATGGTCGAGGTCGACATGCTGTCGGTCGGTTCGTTCGCGTCGAACTTCGCGGGGCCGCCGGTGAAGAAGGAAGCGCCGACGGAGCGCCAGTATGCATAACGGCCAGAAGCGCGCGCACGCGCCCGTCGACGTCGCGATGATCGGCTTCGGCGCGATCGGCGCGGCCGTGTACCACGCGGTCGAGCACGATGCGTCGCTGCGCGTCGCGCACGTGATCGTGCCGGCACACCAGCGCGCGGCGGTGCAGGGCGAGCTCGGCGACGCGGTGGAGGTCGTGTCGTCGGTCGACGCGCTGGCCCGCCGCCCCGAGTTCGCGCTCGAATGCGCGGGCCACAGCGCGCTGGTCGATCACGTCGTGCCGCTGCTGAAGGCCGGCACCGACTGCGCGGTCGCATCGATCGGCGCGCTGTCCGATCTCGCGCTGCTCGACGTGCTGTCGCAGGCCGCCGACGAAGGCGGCACGACGGTGACGCTGCTGTCGGGTGCGATCGGCGGCATCGACGCGCTGGCGTCCGCGAAGCAGGGCGGCCTCGACGAAGTGCTGTACGTCGGCCGCAAGCCGCCGCTCGGCTGGCTCGGCACGCCGGCCGAGGAATTGTGCGACCTGCGCGCGATGACCGGGGAAAAGGTGATCTTCGAAGGCACTGCACGCGACGCCGCGCGGCTGTATCCGAAGAACGCGAACGTCGCGGCGACGGTCGCGCTCGCGGGCCTCGGTCTCGACGCGACGCACGTGCGCCTGATCGCCGATCCGGCGGTGGCGCGCAACGTGCATCGCATCACCGCACGCGGCGCGTTCGGCGAGATGTCGCTGGAAATGAGCGGCAAGCCGCTGCCCGACAACCCGAAGACGTCCGCGCTGACGGCGTACAGCGCGATTCGCGCGCTGCGCAACCGCGCGGCCCGCTGCGTGATCTGACCGGACCATCGAGCGTCCGCCCGCGCCACGGCGAGGGCGGACGTGCAGAGACAGATTTGTGGGACTTGTGACATGACTCCTTTCGATACGCGCCTCGTACCCGACGGCAACATCCTGATCGGCGGCGAGTGGCGGCGCGGCCGTGGCGCGCCTTACACGAGCATCTATCCGGCCGACCAGTCGGTGAACATGGAAGTGTCGACGGCGAACGCGGAAGACGCGGCCGACGCCGTCGTGGCGGCCGACGCCGCATGGCGCCGCGCCGACTGGGCCGGGCTGAAGCCGCACCTGCGCGCGCAGGTGCTGTACCGCATCGCCGACCTGATCATGCAGCGCCACGAAGCGCTCGCGAACCTGCAGCGCCGCGACAACGGCAAGCCGATCGGCGAGACGCGCGTGCTGGTGGCCAGCGCCGCGAACACGTTCCGCTATTTCGCGGCCTGCCTCGAGACGCTCGACGAAGAACTGACGCCGTCGCGCGGCGACTACCTGACGATGAGCGTGTACGAGCCGATCGGCGTGATCGCCGCGATCACGCCGTGGAATTCGCCGATCGCGTCCGACGCGCAGAAACTCGCTCCCGCGCTGGCCGGCGGCAACGCGGTGGTGCTCAAGCCGGCCGAGGTCACGCCGCTCGTATCGCTCGCGCTGGCGCGCATCTGCGAGGAAGCCGGCGTGCCGAAGGGCGTGCTGAGCGTGCTGCCGGGCAAGGGCTCGGTGATCGGCGACGTGCTCGTGCGTCATCCGCTGGTGAAGAAGGTGTCGTTTACCGGCGGCACCGAAGTGGGCCGCGGCATCGCGCGCATCGCGGCCGAGAAGCTGATGCCGGTGTCGCTCGAACTCGGCGGCAAGTCGCCGACGATCGTGTGCGACGACGCCGATCTCGATCACGCGGTCAACGGCGTGCTGTACGGCATCTTCAGCTCGTCGGGCGAAGCCTGCATCGCCGGTTCGCGGCTGTTCGTGCAGCGCGCGGTGTACGACGCATTCATGCAGCGCCTGGTGGCGGGCGCCCGCAAGCTGCGCGTGGGCGACCCGACGCGGCCCGACACGCAGATGGGCCCGCTGATCACCGCGAAGCATCGCGAGTCGGTCGAACGCTACGTCGCGCTCGGGCTGGAAGAAGGCGGCCGCCTGCTGTGCGGCGGCGAGCGGCCGGCGGGCGACGGGCGCGAGAACGGCTTCTTCTATCAGCCGACGATTCTCGAAGGCTTGCCGAACAGCGCGCGCATTTGCCAGGAGGAAATCTTCGGGCCGGTGCTGGTCGCGATGCCGTTCGACGACGAAGCATCGCTGATCGCGCAGGCGAACGACAGCGTGTTCGGCCTCGCGGCCGGCATCTGGACGCGCGACTACAAGCGCGCATGGCGCATCGCGCGGGCGCTCGAGACGGGCACCGTCTGGATCAACACGTACAAGCTGTTCTCGATCTCCACGCCGTTCTCGGGCTGGAAGGAGAGCGGGATGGGGCGCGAGAAGGGGCGTCTCGGCATCCGCGAATACATGCAGCAGAAGAGCCTCTACTGGGGCTTGAACGACGCGCCGCTGCCGTGGGCGAACTGAGCGAAGGGGAATGACGCAATGAGCATCTTGGGAATCGAGCAGATCACGTACGGTGTCGACGACCTCGCCACCTGCCGGCGCTTTTTCGCCGACTGGGGGATGAAGGAAGTCGCGCACGACGACACGCGCGCCCGCTTCGAAACGCTGAACGGCTGCACCGTGCTGGCCGTCAAGGCCGACGATCCGGCGCTGCCGCCGGCGTTCGAGGCCGGTCCGACGCTGCGTGAAGTCACGTGGGGCGTCGCGACGCAGGCCGAACTCGACGCGCTGCGCACGAAGCTTGCCGGCCAGCCCGGCTATTACGCACAGGACGATGCGGTCGGCTGCATCGATCCGAACGGGATGGCGATTCGCGTCGAAGTCACGCGCAAGCGCGCACTCGACATCGCGGGCTCGCCGTCGAACGTGTGGGGCCAGACGCTGCGCGTCGACCAGCCGAGCCCGGTCTATGCGCGCGCGGAGCCGGTCGAGGTCGGGCACGTCGTGTTCTTCACGAACTGCCTCGACGCGCAGGAAAAGTTCTATCACGAACTGCTCGGCTTCGAGACGTCGGATCGTTATCCGGGCCGCGGCGCATTCATGCGCTGCGCGCCGCACGGCGGCCATCACGACCTGTTCCTGCTCGCGCTGCCGAACGGAAAACGCGGCCTGAACCACGTCGCGTTCACCGTGCGCGACATCCACGAAGTGTTCGGCGGCGGCATGCACATCGACCGCTGCGGCTGGGAAACGCAGCTCGGCCCGGGGCGTCATCCGGTGTCATCCGCGTACTTCTGGTACTTCCAGAACCCGGCCGGCGGCCTGATCGAGTATTACGCGGACGAAGACGTGCTGACGCCCGAATGGCAGCCGCGCGAATTCGAGCCGGGCCCGACCGTGTTCGCCGAATGGGCCGTCGACGGCGGCCTCGACGGCAATACGCGCCGGCAGAAGAACGCGAAGGCGCCGGAAGGCAAGTTCATGACGGAGCGCAAATCATGAGCGAAACGAACGCGCGGGAAGCGGCCGCGCCGGGCACGGTCGTCGTGATCGGCGGCGGCCAGGCCGCCGGCTGGGTGTTGAAGACGTTGCGCGCCGAAGGATACGCAGGCCGCCTCGTGATGATCGCCGACGAGCCGCATCTGCCGTACGAGCGCCCGCCGCTGTCGAAGGCCGTGCTGGCCGGCGACGCGGATATCGAAACCGTGCGCGTCGTGTGTCCCGACGAATTCGACGCGCTGAACGTCGAAGCATGGCAGCCGGAACGTGCGGCCTCCATCGACCGTGCACGCCGCGTGGTGAAAACCGAAAGCGGCCGCGAGATCGAATACGACCGGCTCGTGATCGCGACCGGCGGTACGTCGCGTCGCTTGCCCGATGCGCTCGTCAACACGCCGAACCTGCATTACCTGCGCACGCTCGACGAAGCGGCCGCACTCGGCGAAAAGCTGCGCGCGAGCCGGCGCGTGCTCGTGATCGGCGGTGGCTGGATCGGCCTCGAAGTCGCGGCGACCGCGCGCAAGCTCGGCGTCGAAGCCGTGGTCGTCGAAGGCGCGCCGCGCCTGTGCGGCCGCTCGGTGCCGCAGATCGTGTCCGACTTCCTGCTCGACCTGCATCGTTCGAACGGCGTCGACGTGCGGACGGGCGCCGCGCTCGCGTCGCTCGACCCGCGGCCGGACGACGCGTCGAAGGTGCGCGCGACGCTCGCCGACGGTACGACGATCGACGCCGATTTCGCGGTGGCCGGCATCGGCCTCGCGCTCAACGCATCGCTCGCGAGCGACGCGGGGCTCGCGGTCGACGACGGCATCGTCGTCGACGAATACGGCGCGACGAGCGACCCGGCGATCTTCGCGTGCGGCGACGTCGCGAACCATCACAACGGCTGGCTGAAGCGGCGCGTGCGGCTCGAATCGTGGGCGAACGCGCAGAACCAGGCGATCGCGGCCGCGAAGGCCGTGCTCGGCGTGCGCGCACCGTACGCGGAGATTCCGTGGTTCTGGTCCGATCAGTACGACGTGAACCTGCAGATCCTGGGCGATCTGCAGGCCGATGCGCAGCTCGTCGTGCGCGGCGATCTCGCCGCGCGTCGTGCGACGCTGTTTTTTGTCGGCGACGGACATGTGAGAGGTGTCATCGCCGTGAACAACGCGCGTGAGCTGAAACTCGCGCGCAAGTGGATGAACCAGGGCCGGGCAGTGAATACGGAAGCCCTGGCAGACACGACCCAAGCGCTTGCCTGACCGGCCCACCGGAAAGAGATCCAGGAGACACCCCGCATGAGCACTTTCGACAACGTCGTGGCCGGCAGGGCCACGATGGAAGCTGCCGCCTCCACGCCCGGCGCGATCATCGCGCGGCTCGAGCGGCTTCCGGCCAACTCGATGCAGATCCGCGCACGCGTGCTGATCGGCACCGCGACGTTCTTCGACGGCTTCGACGTGATCACGATCGCGGCGACGCTGCCGTTGCTGATTCACAAATGGGGGCTGTCGCCGACGCAGATCGGCATGCTGATCGCGTCCGGCGCGATCGGCCAGCTGATCGGCGCGTTCCTGTTTCCCGCGCTCGCGGAAAAGCACGGCCGCGTGAAGGCGATCGCGTGGAGTTCGGCCGTGATCGGCATCACGAGTATCGCGTGCGGCTTCGCGCCGACCTTCGAGGTGTTCGTGCTGCTGCGGATCCTGCAGGGGCTCGGGCTCGGCGGCGAGTTGCCGGTCGCCGCGACGTACATCAACGAGATCACGCGCGCACATGGCCGCGGCCGCTTCGTGCTGCTGTACGAGATCGTGTTCCCGATCGGCCTGCTCGTGTCGATGGCGCTCGGCGCGTGGCTCGTGCCGCGCTTCGGCTGGGAGATCATGTACTTCGTCGGCGGGCTGCCGCTGATCCTGTCGCTCGTGCTCACGCACCTCGTGCCGGAATCGCCGCGCTGGCTCGCGTCGCGCGGGCGGCTCGCGGAAGCCGGGCGTGCGGTCGGCGTGTTCGAAGGATCGGTGCGCGGCGAGCTGCCGCCCGTCACGCAGGTGGCCGCGTTCGACGAACTGGTGCGCCAGCATCCGAAGCGCAGGATGAGCGACCTGTTCAGCGCCGCGTATCGCAAGCGCACGCTCGCGGTGGCGACGTTGTGGGCGACCTGCGGGTTCATCCAGTACGGGCTGTCGACGTGGCTGCCGACGATCTACAAGAACTTCTATCACGCACCGCTGCAGCTCGCGCTGAATCTGGCGGTGATCGGCTCGGTGATGGGCGTGCTCGGGTCGCTCGCGTCCGCGCTGCTGGTCGACAAGCTCGGCCGCAAGCCGGTGATCGTGTGGTCGTTCGTGCTGTGCGCGCTGTCGCTGGCGCTCGCCGGCATCTATCACGCGTCGTCGGTGTACGTGGTCGCGATCTTCTGCTCGCTGTCGCTCGGGCTGATGGCGTCGGGCTTCATTACCGCGTACGTCTACACGCCGGAGCAGTATCCGACGAGCATCCGCGCGTCGGGCTGCGGGCTCGGCAGCGCGTGGCTGAAGATCGCGTCGTTCGTCGCGCCGATGGTCGTGCCGCACGCGATCATCGGCGGGAATCTCGCACCGGCGTTCTACCTGATCGGCGTCGTGCCGCTGATCGCGGCGCTGACCGTGCACTTCGTCGGGATCGAGACGAAGGGGAAGGTGCTGGAGGCGCTCGAGGCGTAAGCGCATTGCGCAGCGGTGGATGAGGTGAACCGAGAGGCCCGGGCGATGCTCCCGGGCCTCTTTGTTTCGGGGGCGCCTCGCGGGGGCGTGCAGGGTGCCGAGCGTACGCGCGATTGTTGGCGCGTGGCGCGCGTGTTCTAATTCACGGTCCCGATTTCGTCAGACGATTGCCATGCCCCTGTTCGAACCCGTCACGCTGCATACCGCTCGACTCGTGCTGCGCCCGCTTCGCGAAGCAGACGCGCCGACTTTCTTCGAGATCTGGTCCGATCCGGAAGCGATGCGCTACTTCTCGTTCTCGCCGATGACGCAGATCGAGCAGGCCGAGGCGCGCGTCGCGCGCAACGTGCAGACGTCCGCGAGCGGGGAGAGCCTGGTCTGCGTGCTCGAACTGCGGGAAACCGGCGAAGCGCTCGGCGAATGCGTGCTGTTCCATGCGAACGAGCAGTGCCGGCGAGCCGAGATCGGCTTCAGCCTGCGGCGCGCGTTCTGGCGCGGCGGATACATGTGCGAAGCGGCGTCGGCGATGATCGATCATGCCTTCGGCGCGCTGCGGCTGAACCGGATCGAGGCGGATATCGATCCGCGCAACGTCGCGTCGGCCGGGTTGCTTGAACGGCTCGGTTTCGTGCGGGAAGGGCTGCTGCGCGAACGCTGGATCGTCGGCGACGAAGTGTCGGACAGTGCGCTGTACGGGTTGCTGGCGAGCGATCGCGGCCGAGGCTGATGCGGCGGCCGGTTATTTCGCGGCAGGAACGATCGCGAACGCGTCCACTTCGACCAGTACCTCCGGGCGGAACAACGATGCCACGCCGACGAGCGCGCTTGCGGGCGGGCACGCGGTGTTGACCCAGCGGTCGCGCACCTCGCGAATCTGCGGCAACAGGCTCGAATCGAAATCGCGGACATAGATCGTCAGACGCGCGACGGATTCGAAGCCGACACCCGCGGTGCGAAGCGTATCGGCGATGTTCCTGAACACCTGATCGAGCTGCGTTGCATGATCGGCGCCGACAACCGCGCCCTCGGCATCGAACGGAACATGGCCGGACAAATACAGCGGTTGACCACCTTCGACGAGTATCGCTTGCGAAATGCCGGGAATCGTGGCGCCGGGGGGATTGATGGCACGTAGCATCGGAGCATCCTCTCAGGTTGATGCGGTTGTTCGGGGCGGCCCGGATCGGCCCGCCATCTTCGATTCAGGGGCGATCGGCAGCGGTATTCACAGCTTCGCGAGCCAGCCCTCGACCTTGTCTTTTCCGCGCAGCGTCGCAACCCATCGAGCGGGCAACGCCCGTTCGCCGTACACCACGCCGGCGAGGCTGCCGGCGATCGCCGCGGTCGTATCCGTGTCGTTGCCGAGCGCGATCGCGCGCTTCACGCAATCCTCGTAGCTGTCCGTCGACAGCAGGCAATGGATCGCCGACCAGAAGCTGTCGACCACATAGCCCGATCCTTGCGGTGCGTCGAAGCGGCCGTCGAGCACGATCTTCAGTTCGATTTCATCGGCCGTGCCTTCGTGGCGCGCGAGCAGTTCGTCCTCGGCCGTGCGCACCGCGTCGGGAGCCGACTGGCCGTCGACGATGCCCAGCGCCGTCAGGCAATAGAGCGCGCAGCAAAGCTGCGAACGCACGTGGCCGTGCGTGACGACGCTCTGCTTGCGCGCGAGCCGGATCGCGTCGTCGCGCGACGCCGCGACCATCACGACGGGAAAGCAGCGCATCAGCGAGCCGTTGCCGTTGTCGCGCTCGTCGCCGGGCCCGGCTGCCGCGGGCGCGGCGCCGGCCGCCAGCGCGTGGAACGCACGCTGCGTCTGCAGGCCGACGTCGAATACGCGGCCGTCCGGCGTGAACGCGCCGCGATGAAACCAGTCCAGCAGGTTGCCGGCGAACGTGTCGAGATTCAGGGCGTGCTCGCGCAGCAGCGCGTCGAGCAGCGCGAGCGCCTGCGCACCGTCGTCGCTCCAGGTGCCGGGCGGCACGCCGTCGTGCGCGCGCGCGAAGCCCGGCGGCGGTGTCATGTCGATCGCGGCGGGAGGCGGAATCGACGCGGCGTCGTGGAATTCGTACGGCACGCCGAGCGCGTCGCCGATCAGCAGGCCAAGCAGGCCGCCGCGCAGGCGGGATCGTCGGTTCGGAATCGGTGTCATCGAAAGGAATTCGGGTTGGGGCGGCGGAAAACCATGCACAAGACCTTGAGCTGAACCCCGTCATTATGCAGTCGCCGCCAATTGGCGTACTTTCCAGACTGTTCGCCGGCCGCCTTCGCGTGGTGGCGGCCGCAGTCGTCGTAGAAACGACCCGCGACGATCACGTCAACGCTCGCCCGGCCGCCACGTCGACAGGCACTTCGCGCTCCAGTGCCTTGGCGGCGAGTTCCCCGACCCAGTCTGCATCGGCGGGACCGACGACGCCATATTGATCCGGCGGAAAAAAAGCATAGTGATGAGCCGCCGCAGCCAGGCGCTCACATTCGGCGTGAGACAGCAGGTAGGACGTCACGGTCAATGGCGCCGCGGGTCCACTCCATCTCAATCCGATGCGGATATGGGTGCGTGGCGCAAATGCTATTGCCAATTCTCGCCGCGGGATCAATCGTTTCGTCTCCGAGGGGAACGTTGGCGGCGCGCCCCGACCGTCTGCCGCAATTCGATGATCCAGCACCAGCCAATGACCGGCGGACGTTCGGGCCAGGATCCACTGCCTGACTCGGGTCATGCTGGATTTGAGCTTGCCGTCGATCCATTCCTCGACGTAGAGGGGTTCCGGATCGTAGTCGTCCGACCACACGACGATTGCCGAGCATAGCGTATGGCGCTCCAATTCGACATGCCCGTTGGACGGCATTTCACGCCAGTACCGCTGTCGGGTGCCGTACGTCGCGACGCACCAGTTCAGGCCGATCCACGCTGCGATGAAGAGCGCCGTGACCCATATGACGGTGACGGCTGTTTCGCCAACCGCACGATCCATATCGAAGGCCCGATCGACCGTTCCGCGGTATGCAAGCATACCCAGCAAATACGCGAGCATCGGGATCGCAGGCCCGACTGCGACCGGCATCATCAGAATGGCGAGCCAGCTTCGGACATGCACGCTCCCCACCGACTTGGCGCGCGCACGCTCCTCATCGCTCATCGCCGCGACTTCCCGCGCGGCGATGTCGTCGCTTGGGGTGTGGAACCGCTCATACGTATTCTGGCATTTGGGCATTCGACGGGGCGTTCGGTGAAAGAGGGCGATAAAGCAGGGATTGCCTCGAGGAACCGATTCTTGCATACGTTAGGGTCGGTTTTCATACGGACGCATGTGCGTTCGTACGGAAACGAACCGATGCGCTGCGGCTGGTGCGAAACCAGGCGGCAGGGGTCCGTATGCGGAGGCGCAGAGCCGAACGGTAGCGGATGAAACGACGCCGGGAAGACGCCGACGCGCGGGGAGTATCGCGAGCGGATGACTTGCCGGATTCACGCGGCGAACGTACGCTTGATCGATACCACGATCGACCCACAGGTTCTCGACCATGCAGGCCCATCCATTGCGTCTTTCCCCCGGCGACGATCTGCGCGGCGCCATCGAAGCCGCGTTGCATCGCCACGACTCGCACGCGGCCTTCGTGATCCAGGGCATCGGCAGCCTGAGCGTCGCGCAGTTGCGCTTCGCCGGCGTCGACCAGCCGACCGCGCTGCGCGGCGACCTCGAAATCCTGACGCTGGCCGGTTCGGTGTCGCCGGACGGCGCGCATCTGCACATGTCGGTCTCGGATGCGGACGGCCGCGTGACCGGCGGCCATGTCGCGAGTGGTTGCGTGGTGCGCACGACGGCCGAGATCCTGCTCGCGCTGCTGCCCGCGCATCGCTTCTCGCGCGAGCCCGATGCGGGCACCGGCTTCAACGAACTGGTGATCCGTCGCGAGCCGGGCGGCGACGCCGCATGAGTATCGCGAAGCGGCGCTAGAATCGCCGGTCATCGAAGCACTTCCCGTTACCGCTCATTCCGCAAGACGCACTCCATGGACGACACCGAAATCGAACAGAAAATGTGGGACATCGTCCGGACCTGGCTCGAAGGCGCGACGCCCGAGCAGTGGCACCGGTTCGCCGCACGCTCCAATTACGACGGTAACGGCCGCGCGTTGCGCTGGCTGCTGGACAACCGCAACGTCGATCGCGCGACCGCGTTGCTGATCTACTGGAATCTCGGCGCCGCGTGGTTCGTGCAGTATGCGGACGAAAACGCCGCGTCGTATCAACGGGATACGTTCCGGTTGCTGCGCGAGATCGAGCAACGTTACGCGGAAGGCTATTACGCCGATCACGGAATCTGGTTCGATCCGCACGACTTCGATGGCGCGGGGCCGAACGATTATCCGGACGTACCGGTCGTGCGGCCCGTGCCGGCACTGATGCTGCAGCCGACCGACGGCCGCGAGTACGTCGATCTCGACGAAGCGGACGGCTATGACGAAGGCCTGCCGTTCGACGTGGTCGAGCGGCTGCACGCGCTGCTCGACTGACCGCGCGGGCGCGTCCGTTCGCCGACGCATAAAAAAGCGCCGCGGCCATTCGGCCCGCGGCGCCTTTCGGTGCGCTGCGACGTCGACTTCCCGTCGCAGCCCGACTGCGTGCTTACATCTGCACGGTGTCGGCCACTTCCTTGAAGTCTTCGATCTGGTCGAAGTTCATGTACTGGTAGATCTTGTCGCCGTTGGCGGTGAGCACGCCCATGTCGGCCATGTACTCTTCCTTGGTCGGGATCTTGCCCAGACGCGAGCAGATCGCCGCCAGTTCCGCCGAGCCGAGGTACACGTTCGTGTTCTTGCCGAGGCGGTTCGGGAAGTTGCGGGTCGACGTCGACATGACCGTCGCGCCTTCGCGCACCTGTGCCTGGTTGCCCATGCACAGCGAGCAGCCCGGCATTTCGGTGCGGGCGCCGGCCGTGCCGAACACACCGTAGTGGCCTTCTTCGGTCAATTGCTTCTGGTCCATCTTGGTCGGCGGCGCGACCCACAGCTTGACCGGAATGTCGCGCTTGCCTTCGAGCAGCTTCGACGCGGCGCGGAAGTGACCGATGTTGGTCATGCACGAGCCGATGAACACTTCGTCGATCTTCGCACCGGCGACGTCGGACAGCGTCTTCACGTCGTCCGGGTCGTTCGGGCAGGCGACGATCGGCTCATGGATGTCGGCGAGGTCGATCTCGATGACGGCCGCGTATTCGGCGTCGGCATCCGGCGACAGCAGTTGCGGATCGGCCAGCCACTGTTCCATCGCCGCGATGCGGCGCTGCAGGCTGCGCGGGTCCTGGTAGCCCTGCGCGATCATCCACTTGAGCAGCGTGATGTTGCTGTTCAGGTACTCGATGATCGGTTCCTTGTTCAGGCGCACCGTGCAACCGGCAGCCGAACGCTCGGCGGATGCATCCGACAGCTCGAACGCTTGCTCGACCTTCAGGTCGGGCAGGCCTTCGATTTCGAGAATGCGGCCCGAGAAGATGTTCTTCTTGCCCTGCTTGGCGACCGTCAGCATGCCTTGCTTGATCGCGTACAGCGGAATTGCGTTGACGAGGTCACGCAGCGTGACGCCCGGCTGCATCTTGCCCTTGAAGCGGACCAGCACCGATTCCGGCATGTCCAGCGGCATCGTGCCGGTAGCGGCCGCGAACGCGACCAGGCCCGAACCTGCGGGGAAGCTGATGCCGATCGGGAAGCGCGTGTGCGAATCGCCGCCGGTGCCGACGGTGTCGGGCAGCAGCATGCGGTTCAGCCACGAGTGGATCACGCCGTCGCCCGGGCGCAGCGCGATGCCGCCGCGCGTGCTGATGAAGTTCGGCAGCGTCTGGTGCGTCTTCACGTCGACCGGCTTCGGATACGCGGCGGTGTGGCAGAACGACTGCATCACGAGATCGGCCGAGAAGCCGAGGCACGCGAGGTCCTTCAGTTCGTCGCGGGTCATCGGGCCCGTGGTGTCCTGCGAGCCGACCGAGGTCATCTTCGGTTCGCAGTACGTGCCCGGGCGCACGCCCTGGCCTTCCGGCAGACCGCACGCGCGGCCGACCATCTTCTGCGCGAGCGAGAAGCCCTTGCCGCTGTCGGCCGGCTGGTGCGGCAGGCGGAACAGCGTCGACGGCGCGAGGCCGAGCGCTTCGCGCGCCTTCGCGGTCAGGCCGCGGCCGATGATCAGCGGAATGCGGCCGCCGGCGCGCACTTCGTCGAACAGCACGTCGGACTTGACCTGGAATTCGGCGATGACCTTGCCGTCCTTCAGCGCCTTGCCTTCGTACGGGCGCAGTTCGACCACGTCGCCCATTTCCATCTGCGACACGTCGAGCTCGATCGGCAGCGCGCCGGCGTCTTCCATCGTGTTGTAGAAGATCGGGGCGATCTTGCCGCCGAGGCACACGCCGCCGAAGCGCTTGTTCGGGACGAACGGAATGTCTTCGCCGGTGAACCACAGCACCGAGTTGGTGGCCGACTTGCGCGAGGAGCCGGTGCCGACCACGTCGCCGACGTAGGCGACCAGGTGGCCCTTTTCCTTCAGCGATTCGATGAACTTGACCGGGCCGCGCTTGCCGTCTTCTTCCGGCGTGATGCCCGGGCGCGCGTTCTTCAGCATCGCGAGCGCGTGCATCGGGATGTCCGGGCGGGTGGTGGCGTCCGGCGCCGGCGACAGGTCGTCGGTGTTGGTTTCGCCCGTGACCTTGAATACGGTGATGGTCAGGCTTTCCGGCACTTCCGGACGGCTCGTGAACCATTCGGCATCGGCCCAGCTCTGCAGCACGGCCTTCGCGTGCGCGTTGCCCTTGTCGGCGAGTTCCTTCACGTCGTGGAACTGGTCGAACATCAGCAGGGTTTTCTTCAGCGCGTCGGCGGCGACCGCGGCGACGGCCTCGTCGGACAGCAGCTCGATCAGCGGCTGGATGTTGTAGCCGCCGAGCATCGTGCCGAGCAGCTCGGTCGCGTGCGCACGCGAGATCAGCGGGCAGGCGGTCTCGCCCTTGGCCACGGCGGCCAGGAAGCCGGCCTTCACGCGGGCGGCTTCGTCGACGCCGGCGGGCACGCGATGGGTGATCAGCTCGAGCAGCGTCTGCTCTTCGCCGGCGGGCGGGTTCGTCAGCAATTCGACCAGTTCGGCGGTCTGCTGAGCCGTCAGCGGCAGGGGAGGAATACCGAGCGCGGCGCGGGCGGCCACGTGAGCACGAAAGTTTTCAAGCATGGGGAGACCTGCTGATATTGCGTTTGAGGGGAAGGCCTTGCCGGCACTCCGGGGCTATTCCAGGCACTGCTTTGAGCGGGATTCTAATCTCAATGGTGTGCAACGTCAAATGTCTTATGTCTTATATAAGAGTTGGCAATGCGAAACACGGAAGGCGGGGTTGCATGGCGGGAGGCGGCCTTGTCGGGCGCGGTCGGGCGGGCGAGTGCAGGGTATCGGCTCAGGCCGCCGGTGCCGCACATATCTGCACAAGCCCGCAGGAAACGGTACACACCGGGCGCGTTCGGGCCGCTACGCTTGCCGTCACGCAGCTTGCAATCGGGTTTCGGAACTGGAGGCGGAAGTCGTCGCGCCCCTGTCGATTCGACCCGGGCGGCGGCGATTTCCTTGACTCCGGCGATCCACGACATGCGCTCCAGAGACGCGATTTTCCTGATGGCGACGCTCGTCGCGTCGCCGGCCGTTCACGCGGCCGCGCCCGGCGACGAAGCGCGCGACGCGGCGAGCCGGCCGGTCGCGCTGGTCTATCGCGGGCCTGCCGCGTGCGACGGGTGCCCCGAAACCATCGCCAGACGCCTGCGGGAATCGGACTACCGGTTCCGGGTGATCTACGTGGGGCCGGCGGAACGGCTCAAGATCACGCCCGCGGCGCTGGCCGGTGCGGCGCTCTATGTGCAGCCCGGCGGCGGGCAGGACATTCCCGGCGCGGCAGCGAGCATCGGTCGGCCTGCAATCAGGGCCGTGCGGCATTACGTGGCGAACGGCGGCCGATACCTCGGGCTTTGCATGGGCGCCTACCTGGCCGGCGCGCAGGGGTTCGGGCTGGTTGCCGGCGATATCGACTCCGAGGTCGACCGGCCGGGCTCGACGCTTCACGGCATCGCGGACACGGTGACGCCGGTCGTCTGGCGCGGGAAAAAGCGCTGGATCTATTATCAGGACGGCGCGAGGCTCCCGGTCGCGCCGATCGGCTCCGGCGGGATCGTGCTGGCGATCTACCCGAACAAGGACATCGCCGCCGCCACGTACCGCTACGGCAAAGGACGCGTCGGCCTTGCCGGCCCGCATCCGGAGGCCGATGAAAGCTGGTATCGCCAGAACGGCCTGTCGAACCCGGACGGCGTGGTGCCGGACATGGCCTACGACCTGATCGACGCGACGATGAAGCCGTAGCGAAGCGGCCGCGGGGCGTGGCCTATTTCCGCTTGGCGCGATACGCGTCGAGATTTTTCCGTGCCTGCGCGCGGATCGCGCGCTGCATGAAAGGCGTCCAGCCGAGCAGCGCGCCCTTCATCCCGAGCGCCTGACGCGCCCAGCACCACAGGTCGAAATGGTCGCGATGCTCGACGATGCGTCCGTCGCGAAACCGGAAGCGTGCGTCGATCCGGTTGACCACCCTCCGTCCGGTCGCGGCGAACCGGTAGTCCGCGCGCCATTTTGCGCGCCCGTCCTGGTCGTCCGCGGCGACTTCGCCGAACGTCAGCGAGAATTCCTGCGCCCGCGCGACCAGCATCCGCCACATGTCGCGTGCGAGCTCGCCACGCAGCTCGCCGAACGCGGGATCGCTGAACACGATGTCGTCGGCATAGCACGCGAGCATCGTGTCGATGTCGCGCTGCTGGAAGGCCGTGTAGAAGCGCTGGATCAACGCGGTGTTCGGATCGGTCATGTCGGGGCGTAACGGGGCAGGGATGGCGGACGGCAACGTCCGTATCGGGACAGTGGGGCAGGCAGCGCGAACCGGCGCCCGCGACTTCGGGCGCGGCCGGCTCGTCGCCGGATGCGGCGCGTCAGCGGGCCGCCATCGCGACGTCCTGATCGCTGCGTCCCGTCACCAGGCAGCCCGACATGAACGCCTCGCTCTGGCTACCGGCGGCGGCTTCGCCGAAGCCGCGACCGAGCGCGTCGGCCTTGACCTGCGCGGCGCCTTGCTCGCACGCGAGCGGGCTGGCGTCGCGGCCCTGCGCGTGCAGGATCGCGCGATCGCCGATGAGATAGGCTAGCAATGCAAAAACGGCGATATGTACGGCTCGTCTCATGGTTCGTCTCCTCGTCGCTCAAGCGTAACGCGGACACGTTCGACGAAGCACTTGGGGCTTCCCCCGGTAAACGTCTGCTGAAAGCGCTGGCGGAGCGGGACGATCCTGTCCCGTTTTTCGGTCGCGGTCCGACGAGCGGCCAATGCGCGGGAGTTTGACGAATGTCAGGGTGCGGGCGGGCGGCGGCGGTCGCACGGCCGTTCGAAGCGATAGCATGAATGCATGATTTGACGGCATGCGATGCGGGGTCGACGCATCGGGTCCGGCAAGCACGCAGGTGTCGAATATCGCTGTCGAAATAGTGAGGAAGCCAAAATGTTGAACGTCTCTTCCGTCCTGATCAGTCTTGCCCCGATGTGGGCCATCCTGCTGCTGGCGTCTTCCGCGGCCGCCTATTTCGTGTTCTGGCGCAAGGTCATCGATTGAGCGCCGCGCGACAGCGTGCGCACGATGCGCACGCATGACGCGCCGTTTCCGTCATTGCACCGCCGTCACCGGCACATTCGAAATCCGCACCAGCCGCGCCATCACGCTGCGCCGAAACACCGACATCAACGCGTGCAGCGGATCGCGTCGCGGCCCGGCCACGACGATCTCGTCGCACCCGGTCTCGGCCGCCGTGGCCGCGATCGTGTCGGCCACCGGCCCGACCTTCATCACGACGCTGAACTTCACGTCCGCATCGCGCAGGATCCGCTCGGCCATCGCGAGATCGTCGGTCGCGAATTGCGTCTCGATCGCGCGCAACCGCGACAGCGGGTGATAGGCCTCGAGCCGCGTCGATTCCAGCGGCGCCTGCACGTTGATCAGCACGACCTCCGATGCGCAGCGCTCGCGATACAGAAACGTCGCGTGCCGGACGGCCTGAAGCGAGCGCGGTGAATGACCGACCGGAACCAGCAGCTTGAGCATGGACGATGAACCCGGAAACGAAGTGCTTCCAGCGTAGCGTGCGGCCGCACGAAGCGATCTAAAGAGATCGGCCGGCCGCATAAAAATGTCGTTAACGCGCGCGGTCTCGTGACGCACCAATTAAAAATATAAGAAATTTAAGTTTATGCGCATAAACGGCAGCGAGCGGCGTCGCCCGTTCCGCCCGGTCGTCGCCGGCCGTTCGCGCGAGCGCGATTCAGTCGGATCCACAATGAATTGCGCCGCAAAATATCGGAGGTCGTCCGGGGCGCGTCGCGTAGAGTAGAGCGTCGGCCGCCGCCCGGCGGCGCGCCATCCGCTACCGCTTCCCAGGAGACCCCGCATGCCGCACGGCGCCCCGCAGTTTCTCGCTCCCGCTTCCATTTCCGTCGATCCGGTCGTACGCCTGTCGGCCGGCGAGCTCGCGTCGGCGATCCGCAGCAAGGCGGTGTCGTGCGTCGAGACGATGCGTGCGTATCTCGATCACATCGAGCGCGTGAACGGCGCGGTCAACGCGATCGTCGCGCTGCGCGATCGCGATGCGCTGCTGGCGGAAGCCGCGGAAAAGGACGCGGAGCTGGCGCGCGGCGAGTATCGCGGCTGGCTGCACGGGATGCCGCAGGCGCCGAAGGATCTGGCGATGACGAAGGGGCTGCGCACGACCTACGGCTCGCCGATCTTCCGCGAGAACGTACCGCAGGCCGATTCCGTCGGCGTCGCGCGGATGCGCGCGGCCGGCGCGATCTTCATCGGCAAGACCAATACGCCCGAGTTCGGGCTCGGTTCGCATACGTTCAACGAAGTCTACGGCGCGACGCGCAACCCGTACGACCTGACGAAGAGCGCGGGCGGCAGCAGCGGCGGCACGGCGGCGGCGCTCGCGTCGCGGATGCTGCCGGTGGCGGACGGCAGCGATTTCGGCGGGTCGCTGCGCAACCCGGCCGCGTTCTGCAACATCTACGGCTTTCGCCCGTCGCAGGGCCGCGTGCCGCGCTGGCCGGGCGTCGACGTGTTCATGCAACAGCTCGGCATCGAAGGGCCGATGGGTCGCACCGTCGGCGACGTCGCGCAACTGCTCGCGATCCAGGCCGGCTACGACCGCAACGATCCGCTGTCGCTCGCGGACGATCCGGCGGTGTTCGCGCAGCCGCTCGACGCGGACCTGCGCGGCAAGC
This sequence comes from Burkholderia sp. 9777_1386, assembly GCF_015712265.1. Lineage (NCBI taxonomy): Bacteria > Pseudomonadati > Pseudomonadota > Betaproteobacteria > Burkholderiales > Burkholderiaceae > Burkholderia > Burkholderia sp. 9777_1386. Next base: position 35,443 of record NZ_JACCQB010000039.1, read on the forward strand.
GCATCGCGTGGGTCGGCGACTGGAACGGTTATCTCGCGACCGAGGCCGGCGTGCTCGCGCAGTGCGAGCACGGGCTGGCGACGCTGCGCGAGATCGGCTGCGACGTTGATGCCGCGCTGCCGGCGTTCGCACCCGACCGGATCTGGCGTCTGTGGCTCGCGCACCGGCACCTGCTGTCGGGCGGCGGGCTGCTCGCGCACTATCGCGACCCGGCGCGCCGTGCGCTGCTGAAGCCCGAGGCGATCTACGAGGTCGAAGGGCTGCTCGCGCTGCAGGGCGCGGCGGTGTTCGATGCGAGCGTCGAACGGACCGCGTGGCATCAGGCGGTGCTGAGCTTCTTCGATCGCTACGACTTCATCGCGGCGCCGACCGCGCAGGTGTTCCCGTTCGACGTCGACCAGCGCTGGCCGAAGGAGATCGCGGGCCGCGCGATGGACACCTACCACCGCTGGATGGAAACGGTCGTGCCGTGGACGCTGGCCGGCTGCCCGGTGATCAACGTGCCGGTCGGCTTCAACGACGCGGGGTTGCCGATGGGGATGCAACTGATCGGGCGTCCGCGCGCCGATCTCGCCGTGCTGCAGCTTGCGCGCGGCTACGAGCGGGCGGCCGACTGGGTGGCCCGGCGCGTGCCGGCGTGGATGGCCGCGTGATGCCGCGGCAGGCGGGCAACCGGTAGCCGGTAGCCAGTTGCCGGGGTGACGGAGCGGGCGGCGACGAGCTGCCCGTTTCGTTTTGCATCGCTCGACGCGACGTTCGCCGGCGCCCGCCGGACCCGACATCCGCCATTGATGCAGCCGGAGAACGAATCGGGATGCGCGCACGACATCGCTCGGCAAACGCGCGCGAATCTGCGTGACGGGGCCCGTCGGTCGCCGAATTGCAAGCGGCGCCGCCGCCGGATTTCGTTTCGATGTGTTTCAGTCGTTGCGGCGGCGCGCGACGCGCTTCGACAATATCGCCTCGACAATTCGGGCACGAGGAACACACATGAAGCACATTCGCGCGACGGGCCGGCATCTGGCCTCGGCAGGCATCGCGTTCGGCATCCTGGTGAGCGGCGCCGCGCACGCGCAGCTCGACCTGCAGTCGCTCGGCGCGTCGCTGCTCGGCGGTGGGCAGCAGCAGGCGGCGCCTGCGCAGGGCGGTGTCGCGCAATTGCTGCAGGCCTATGTCGGGGCGAACCAGCAGGTGCTGAACGGCCAGTCGTCGCTCGCATCGGCGATGGGTCTGACGGGGGCGGCCGGGCAGGCGCAGCAGGCCGCGAGTCAGTTGTCCGGTGCCGATGCGCTGTCGCCGGCCACGCTGTCGCAGATGGGCGGCGCGCAGCAATCGGTGTCGCAGGCGCTCGGCCAGGCGTTCGCGAGCGGCGGCGCCACGCACGGCCCGATCGACAAGCAGGCGTTCAGCAACGGGCTCGCGTCGCTCGGGCAGGGGCTCACGCAGTATTCGCAACTGCAGTCGGGGCTCGGCAATCTCGGTTCGACGAGCGCCGCGTCGTTGCTGCAGTCGGGCCTGAATCCGCAGAACATGCAGGCCGCGTCGTATATCGCGCAAAGCGCGCCGGGCCAGTTGCAGTCGCTGGCCGCGACGCTCGGCCAGGCCGTCCAGTTCGCGACGAGCCAGGGCATTTCGGTGCCGTCGGTCGCGTCGTCCGCGCTGAAGCTGCTGCCGTAACGTCAACGTGGCGCGGATGTGCGCGCGATGCGCGGCCCGCATCGCGCGCGTCGACCACGAACAATCGCCCCGCACAACATGGGGATTGCGCGCGATGCTATCGTGGCGGGTCCCTTTTATCGGTGCCGGTTCATGACTGACTCGTTCGACCTCTCGCGCTATTTCTCCCGCATCGGCTACGACGGCCCGGCCGCGCCGACGCTGGACGTGCTGCGCCGGCTGCATCTGCTGCACCCGCAGGCGATTCCGTTCGAAAACCTCAATCCGCTGACCGGCGCGCGCGTCGCGCTCGACCTGCCCGCGATCGTCGACAAGGTGGTCGAACGCCGCCGCGGCGGCTACTGCTTCGAACTCAACAAGCTGTTCTACACCGCGCTCACGACGATCGGTTTTCGCGTCACGCCGCTGATCGCGCGCGTGCGCTGGATGCGGCCGCCCGAGATCGTCACCGCGCAGACGCACATGTTGCTGCGCATCGACCTCGACGGGGCCGCGTGGCTCGCGGACATCGGCTTCGGCAGCGCGACGCTGACCGCGCCGCTGCGCTTCGTGCCGGGCGAGCGGCAACTGACGCCGCACGGCGCGTTTCGCGTGATCGACGCGCCGGTCGACGGCGAATTCGACATGCAGTTCGAAATCACCGACGGCTGGCAGACGACCTACCGCTTCTCGCTGAAGCCGGCCGAATGGATCGATTACGACGCCGCGAACTGGTTCACGTCGACCTATCCCGAATCGATCTTCGTGAACGACCTGATCGCGTGCCGCGTGCTGCCGGACGGCCGCGCGGCGCTGCTCAACACCGCGCTGACGTTGCGCGACGCGGCGGGGGCCGGGCGCACGGTCACGTTCGACAATGCTGCCGACTGGGCCGCCTGCCTGCGCGACACGATCGGCATCAATACGGCGGGGTTCGATCTCGACGCGCTGTTCGCGCGACTCGCGGCGCGCCCCGCGCGGTAACGCGAACCCCCGACATCCGACATCCGACGGCGGCCCGCACGCGGGCCGCGACCATCCCGCGATCACCGTCAGTTGACTTTTGCTAGATTGCTAGCATACTAGTATCCATGACCGAGGAAGAAGTGAAGCAATTCAACGTGTACTTGCCGCTCGGCCTGATCCGGCAGGTCAAGCATCGCGCCATCGAAACGGAGCAATCGCTGTCCGCGCTGGTGGCCGACGCGTTGCGCGCGTACCTGGCCGCGCCGCCGTCCGGCGCGGAACCGTCCAACAAGGAGGAGTGACATGTCATCCGAGCGGATCGAAGCCGTGTATCTGACCACCCACAACTGGGGCAAGTCGGCGAAGTTCTTTCAGGCGCTGGGCTTCAGGCTGGAATTCGAAACCGACCACAATTCGGGCCAGTTGCGCAGCGGCGACGGTCCATTCTTGTTCATCGCCGAAGTGCCGCCGAGCGAAACGCCCGACATGCAGGTCGTGCTCAAGGTGGCCGACGAGCAGGCGGTGCAGCCGCAGCCGATCGTCGAGGTCGTCACGCCGTTCGAGGACACGCACTGGGGCACGCGCGACATGACGGTGCGCGATCCGGACGGCCGGGTGTGGCGCCTGCAGGCGCCGGGCAAGCAGGGCGCGTGAGGTCGACATGACGGCTATCCGCGAAGACGACGCGCCCGACAGCACGGCCGCGCGCGTCGCGCTGTGGCGCGCGCTGCACGTCGAACTCGACGCGCCGCCGCATGTGCTCACGGACGAAATCGGGTTGCAATTGCTCGCGCCGGCACCCGGCTGGCAGCAGCGCGGCGACATGGATCCGCAGTTCACGCGGCCGTTTCGCGCGTCGATCGTCGCGCGGGCGCGCTTCATCGAGGATCTCGTGGCCGAGCAGGCCGCGCGCGGCGTGCGCCAGTACGTGATCCTCGGCGCGGGGCTCGACAGCTTCGTGCAGCGTCGGCCGGACATGGCGTCGCGCGTGACCGTGTTCGAAGTCGACCAGCCGGCGCCGCAGCGCTGGAAGCAGCGCCGCCTGGTCGAGCTCGGCTTCGGCGTGCCCGACTGGCTGCGCTTCGTGCCGGTGGATTTCGAGGCGAAGCAGTCGTGGCGCGACGCGCTCGTCGGTGCGGGCTTCGATGCCGGCAAGCCGGCGGTCGTCGTATCCACCGGCGTCAGCATGTACCTGACGCGCGAAGCGAATGCGGCCGCGCTGCGCGAAGTCGCGTCGCTCGCGCCGGGCTCGACGTTCGCGATGACGTTCCTGCTGCCGCTGGAGAACGCGGATCCGGACGTGCGCCCGGGGATGGAAATGGCCGCGAAGGGCGCGCGGGCGAGCGGCACGCCGTTCATCAGCTTCTTCATGCCGGACCAGATCCAGGCGCTCGCACGGGAGTCCGGCTTCGCGAAGGCCGAACACGTGTCGGCCGCCGAGCTGACGCGCCGTTACTTCGCCGAGCGCACCGACGGTCTGCGGCCGCCGAACCGCGCGGAAGAGCTGCTGGTCGCGACGGTCTGACCCGTCGCGTCCGTCACACTCGTCACGCGCGTTCGAGCACGGCCATCTCCCGCACGACCACGAGCAGCACCGCGAGGCTCGCGCCGCCGGACGCGCGCAGATCCGCGAGCAGGTGTTCGTAGCGCACCAGCGCGGCTTCGCGGCGCGCGCGCCACGCGCCGACGATCGTCTCCGGCGTGGTCGAATCCGGCGACTCCGCGAGCGCGCTCGTCGCGAGCGTGCGCTTGAGCCGCGCGACTTCCGCGAGTGCGGCGGCGCGCGCGAGCATGTCCCAGTGCGTCGGCGTCGGCAGGTTCGCCGCGCGTTCGCCGATCCACCCGTAATTGAGCAGCGTGCCGAGCGAGAAATAGACACCGGCGACGAGTTCGAGGCTGCGGTTGCAGGTCGCCGCCACTTCGGCGATGTCGAGCAGCGCGGCCGAGATGTCGCCGCTCGCGACGCGTACCGCGAGCGCGCTGTCGACGCCGGCGTCGACCAGCACGCGCTGCCGCTCGGACAACGCATCGAGATCGTCGGCCGGCAGCAGCGACGGCAGTTGCGGGGCGAGCCGCGCCGCCGCGTCGCGACAGCGCGCGATCAGCTCGGCGACGCCGCCGTCGGCCACCGCGCCCGACTGCAGATGCCGCAGGAACCACAGCGCCGCGCGCTCCAGCAGCCGCGCGACGTCGACGAACATGCGCGCCTGCACGTCGTCGGCGACGCGGTTGTCGAGCGCGTCGATGTCGCGCCATACCGCATCGAGATCGAACACGTCGCGCGCCATGATGCACGCGCGGACGATGTCGCCCGGCTTCGCGTCGGTTTCCTCCATCAGCCGGTGCACGAATGCGCAGCCGACACGGTTCACGAGCGCGTTGGTCAGATGCGTCGCGAGAATCTCGCGGCGCAGCGGATGGCGGCGCATCGGCTCGCTGAAGCGCTGTTGCAGCGGCTTCGGGAAGTAGTCGACGAGCATCGCGGCCACCAGCGGATCCTCGGGCACGTCGGATTCGAGCAGCGCATCGTAGAGCCACATCTTGCTGTACGCGAGCAGCACCGCGCGCTCCGGCGACGTGAGGCCGAACTTCGCGGCCTGCCGCTCGGCGACTTCGTCGTCGGTCGGCAGGAATTCGATCACGCGGTTCAGGCGGCCCGCGCGTTCGAGCCAGCGCATCAGGCGCGCCTCGGCGTCGAGCAGCTCGACCGCATAGCGGCCCGCGATCGACAGCGCCTGCGTCTGGTAGTAGTTGTCGCGTAGCACCAGCAGTCCGACTTCGTCGGTCATCTCGGCGAGCAGCGCGTTGCGCTGCTTCTCGGTCATCTCGCCGTCGGACACGACGAGCCCGAGCAGGATCTTGATGTTGACTTCGTGATCCGAACAATCGACGCCGGCCGAGTTGTCGATCGCATCGGTGTTGATGCGGCCGCCGCGCTGCGCGAACTCGATGCGGCCGAACTGCGTGCAGCCGAGATTGCCGCCTTCGCCGACGACCTTGCAGCGCAGGTCCGCGCCGTTCACGCGCACCGCGTCGTTCGCGCGGTCGCCGACCTGCGCGTGGGTTTCGCGCGCCGCCTTCACGTAGGTGCCGATGCCGCCGTTGTACAGCAGGTCGACCGGCGCCTGCAGGATCGCGCGGATCAATTCGGTCGGCGGCAGCGCGTGCGCGTCGATGCCGAGCGCGGCCTGTACCGCCGGCGACAGCGGGATCGTCTTCGCGGTGCGCGGATACACGCCGCCGCCCGCCGAAATCACCGACGTATCGTAGTCGGCCCAGCTCGAGCGCTCGAGCGCGAACATGCGCTGGCGCTCCGCGAAGCTCGTCGCCGGGTCGGGGTTCGGGTCGAGGAAAATGTGCCGGTGATCGAACGCGGCGACGAGCCGGATATGCGGCGACAGCAGCATCCCGTTGCCGAACACGTCGCCCGACATGTCGCCGACGCCGACCACGGTGAAGTCGGTCGTCTGCGTGTCGATGCCCATCTCGCGGAAGTGCCGTTTCACCGATTCCCACGCGCCGCGCGCGGTAATCGCCATCTTCTTGTGGTCGTAGCCGACCGAGCCGCCGGACGCGAACGCGTCGTCGAGCCAGAAGCCGTATTCGTGCGAGATCGCGTTCGCGTAGTCGGAGAAGGTGGCCGTGCCCTTGTCGGCGGCGACGACGAGATACGGGTCGTCGGGGTCGTGGCGCACCACGTCGGGCGGCGGCACGATCGTGTTGCCGGCGAGGTTGTCGGTCAGGTCGAGCAGCCCGCGCAGGAACGTCTGGTAGCACGCGATGCCTTCGCGCATCCATGCCTCGCGATCGCTCTGCGGCGGCGGGTTCTTCACGACGAAGCCGCCTTTCGAGCCGACCGGCACGATCACGACGTTCTTCACCATCTGCGCCTTCATCAGCCCGAGCACCTCGGTGCGGAAATCCTCGCGGCGATCCGACCAGCGCAGGCCGCCGCGCGCGACGCGCCCGCCGCGCAGGTGCACGCCCTCGACGCGCGGCGAATACACCCAGATCTCGAACATCGGCTTCGGTTCCGGCAGGCCGGGCACCTTCGCCGGGTTGAACTTGAACGACAGGTACGGCTTCGATTCGCCGTTCGCGTCGGCGAGGAAGTAGTTCGTGCGTTCGGTCGCGTTGATCACGCCGAGGAACTGGCGCAGGATGCGGTCCTCGTCGAGGTTCGGCACCTGGTCGAGCGCGCCTTCGATCGCCTTCAGCAGCCGTTCGGCCTGCACGTCGCGCGTGTCGCCGATCCGCGGGTCGAAGCGCAGCACGAACAGCTCGACGAGTTGCCGCGCGATCGCCGGGTTGCCGGTCAGCGCGCGCTCGATATACGCGTCGCTGAAGGTCGAGCCGACCTGCCGCAGATATTTCGCATACGCGCGCAGGATCGTCACTTCGCGGGCGCTCAGGTGCGCGCGCAGCACGAGGCGGTTGAAGTCGTCGTTCTCGATCCGGCCGCTCCAGATCCGGTCGAACGCATCCTCGAACAGGCCTTTCACGCGCTCGATGTCGAACTCGGTATCGTCGGCGAGCTCGAGGCCGAAATCGTGTACCCATGCATGCGCGGCATCCTGCGTCTGGATCCGGTATGGCCGCTCCTCGTCGACGCGCACGCCGAGGTGTTCGAGCATCGGCAGGCTGCGCGACAGCGCGATCGGGTCGCCCGCGCGATACACCTTGAAGCGGAACGCGCGCGGCTCGGCCTCGATCGGCCGGTACAGGTTCATCGCGAGCTGGCCCGAGTCCTTCACGCGCTCGATCAGCTCGATGTCGCGCACGGCCGTGCGCGCAGGATAGTCGTCGCGATAGCCGGCCGGGAACGACTCGGCATAGCGCTGCAGCAGGCGGTTGCCTTGCTCTTCGCCGAATGCGTCGAGCAGCGCGTCGGCGAGATCGTCCTGCCAGCGGCGCGTGACCTGCACGAGCCGCGTTTCGAGTTCGCGCGTGTCGACGTCGGGCATCGTGCCCGGTTCGGCATGCACGACGAAATGAATCCGCGCGATCGCCGATTCCGACAGCAGCGGCGTGAATTCGACGTTCACGCCGTTGTACGCGTCGACCAGCAGCTTCGCGATGCGGCGGCGCAGGTCGGTGTTGTACTTGTCGCGCGGCACGAACACGAGGCACGACACGAAGCGGTCGAACCGGTCGCGGCGCACGAACAGGCGCGTGCGCTGGTGTTCCTGCAGGCGCAGGATGCCGAGCGCGATGTCGTAGAGCTGGTCTTCGTCGGCCTGGAACAGTTCGTCGCGCGGATAAGTTTCGAGCACCGTCACGAGCGATTTGCCGAGATGTCCCTTCGGCAGGAAGCCCGCGCGCCGCAGGATGTTCGCGCACTTGCGGCGCACGATCGGGATCTCGGCCGTCGACACCATGTACGCGGTCGACGTGTAGAGCCCGATGAAGCGGCGCTCGCCGACGACCTTGCCGTCGGCGCCGACGAGTTTCACGCCGACGTAGTCGAGATAGCCGGGCCGGTGCACCGTCGCGCGCGAATTCGCCTTGGTCAGGAAGATCGGCCACGCGCCGGTGATGATGTCGGCGGCGGCCTGCGGCAGCGGCGTCACGTCGGGCGCGCCGGACGTGCGCAGCGCTTCGCGCAGGATGCCGAAGCCCGAGCCCTCGATGCCGCGCAGCCCGAAGCCCGTGCCGTCCGATACGAGCGCGTAGTCGCGCTGGCCGAGGAACGTGAAGTGATCGGCGGCCATCCATTCGAGGAACGCGCGCGCCTCGATGTCCTCCGCGGTCGATTCGCGCGCCTTCATCTCCTTGATGGTCGCGCGCGCGATGTCGACGATCTTCGGCCAGTCCTCGACCGACGCGCGCACGTCGCCGAGCACGCGCGCGATGTCCTCGCGCAGCGTGTCGAGCAACGCGGCGTCGCCGCAGCGGTCGACTTCGAAATGGATGAACGACGCGAGTTGCGACTGGCCGTCGCCGGACGTCGCGCCGCCCGCGTCGACCCGCTCGATGCCGCCGCCGGCGCCGCGCCAGATGCGGAACACCGGATGCAGCGCCGAATGCAGCGCGAGCCCGAGACGGTTGACGGCCATCGTCACCGAGTCGACGAGGAACGGCATGTCGTCGTTGACGATCTCGATCACCGTGTGGTCGGAATGCCAGCCGTGCTGTTCGAGGATCGGGTTGTACACGCGCAGGCGTTCGCTGCCGGGCACGAATTTCTGCGCGGTCTGCCAGTGCGCCATCGCGGCGCCGTACAGGTCGGCGATGCTGCGGTTCTGCAGATCGTCGGCATCGACGAAATCGTAGTAATGACGCAGGAAGGGTTCGACGGTCCGGAACGTGGCTTCGGGCAGCCGAGCGCGCGCGAATTCGACGACGTCGGAGAGCAGGTGTGCGACGACTTCCTCGTTCTTCGCTTCCATGGCGGTCTCCTCGTCGGGTGGCCATTGGCGGCTGCGTCTGTCCGGCATTATGCGCCGATTGCGTGACAAAGCGATGTGCGGGCGCACAACGGCGGCGGGCGGTAGAGCGGGCCTGCGGCGCCCGTCGCGGACGCCGCGGTGCAGGGTTCAGCGCAGGGCGGGCGACGCCGGCGCGACGCCGCCTTCGGCGCTCAGCGCTCGTCGCTCCACAGCTTGCCGGCCGTCGCCCAGTTCTCCTTCTTCACGTCGGTCAGGATGATGTCGACCGAGCCTGGCGCGCAGCCGAGCGTCTCGCACGTGACGCGCGTGATCGCTTCGACGAAGGCGCGCTTCTGGTCGACGGTGCGGCCTTCGAACAGCTGGATATTGAAAGTCGGCATGGCAAATGCTCCGGTTGAGGTTGAACGATTGACGATGAACGATTCGGTCGGGTGCGGATGCGGCGTCAGTCGCGATACGACGGATCGATCCGGTCGAGGCGGCGCAGCAGCGCCGGCCATTCCAGTTCACCTTCGATCGCGCCGCCGTCGCGCAGTTGTTCGGCGGTGCGCGCGGCGACGGCCGGTTCCGGCAGCACGAGCGGCCCGCCGCCGGCCTGCGCGCGAACCTGGATGTCGCACGCCTTGATCAGCGTATCCATCAGCACGTACGCTTCGGCGACGGTGCGGCCGACCGTCAGCGTGCCGTGATTGCGCAGCAGCATCGCGGATTTCGCGCCGAGGCTCGCGGTCAGCCGCGCGCCTTCGGCCGGCGAGAACGCGAGCGCTTCGTAGTCGTGGTACGCGAGGTCGCCATGAAAACGCAACGCGTGCTGCGATGCGGGCAGCAGCCCGTCGCGCTGGATCGATACGGCGATGCCGGCCGTATTGTGCAGGTGCATCACGCAGACGGCGTCGGCGCGCGCCGCGTGCACGGCCGCATGCAGCGCGAAGCCGGTCACGTTGACCGTGTGCTCGCTGTCGCCGATCCGGTGGCCGGCGAGGTCGATCTTCACGAGGTTCGACGCGCGAACCTCGTCGAACGTGAGGCCGAACGGGTTGATCAGGAAGTGGCCGGGTTCGCCCGGAACGGTCGCGGACAGATGCGTGTAGATCAGGTCGTCCCAGCCGTTCAGCGCGACGAGCCGGTACGCGGCGGCGAGGTCGACCCGCAGCTTGCGTTCGGCGTCCGAGATCGGGCCGCCGGGCTTCACGGCATCAGGACGGTGTGCGAATGACGACATCGGGTTCTCCGAGGGTAAAGCGGCGCGCGACAGCGACGGTCACCCATGACGCGAGCGCGAACGGGGCCGTGAACGCGGGGGTGCCCGTGCGCATCGCGAGCCACTGGATCAGCGCGGCGAGCGCGGCCGCCGCGAGCGCCGCACGCGGGCCGCGCGGCATCAGCGCGAGCGCGGCGAGGGCGCCGTTGAAGCCGAGCAGGCCGTCGGCGAACAGCGCGCCGCTTGCGCCCAGCGCGGCCAGCAGCACGGTTGACACGACCGCGCCGCCGAGCGCGAACGCGGCCGCGCGGCGCGATGCGACGGCGAGGCCGGCGACGATCAGCGCGCCGGCCCACGCGCCTTGCGCGAAGGTGGTCTGGGCGACGCCCGACAGCAGCGCGTCGGCGGCGGACGCGAGCGTCAGCACCGGGCCGGCGGCCGCGGGGTCCGCATGCTGCACTGCGACAAGCGGCAGCCACAGCGCGGTGACGGCCAGGCACGGGCCCGAATACGGGCACTGGCGCCAGCGGGCGAGCGGCACCCGCATCGCGCGTTGCACGAGCGCCGCGCCGATCGCGACCAGCGGCGCCAGCGCGACGGCGGCGAGCGGATGGGGCGCGAACAGCACGGCGATCAGCGCGGCCAGCGCGCCGTTGAAGCCGTGCAGGCCCTGTTCGACGTCGCGGCGGTCGGCGCCCGTCAGCACGGCCGTCATGCTGGCGGCGGCCGAGCCGACCAGCGCGGCGCACGCGAGCCGCAGGTCGGTCAGCGCCAGCGCGGCGAGCAGCAGCGCGCCGGTGAGCGCATGCGCCTGCAGCACGATCTGCCCGATGCCGCGCAGCAGGATGCGCAGGTCGATCGACGGCGGGACGGGGCGGGCGGTAGGCATGATGGCGGCGGAACAGGACGAGCCGCGAGCATAGGACACAATCCCATGCACCGGAATAGGGAATTCTGGATAGTCAGGATTTGTGCGACGATGCCCCGCAATGGGGAAACCGGGAGGTGGAACGATGCGCGAGGTGCGGTGGGCGTCGCTCGAAGGCGACGGGGTCGAACATCTGACGTTCGACCGCAGCGGCGGCGCGATCGTCGTCGAAAGCGCGGTGGTCGGCCAGCGGTACGGTCGCGCATACGGGCTCGCGTATCGCGTCGAGTGCGATGCGCAATGGCGCGTGACTTATGCGGTGCTCAAGGTGATGGGCGGCGGCACGCTGGCGTTGCGCGGCGACGGCGCCGGCCACTGGCGCGACGGCGCGGGCCGCCCGTTGCCGGCGCTCGACGGTTGCATCGACATCGACATCGCCGCGACGCCGTTCACCAATTCGCTGCCGATCGGCCGCCTCGGGCTTGCGCGCGGCGAGCGGCGGCCGATCGACGTCGCGTACATCTCGACGCCGGACCTGACGGTCGCGCCGGTCAAGCAGGCTTACGCGTGCATCGAACCGGGTCGGCGCTATCGCTACGAAGGGATCTTCCGGAATTTCACGGCCGAGATGGACATCGACGACGACGGGCTCGTCGTCGATTACGAGACGCTGTTCAGACGCCTGCCGGCGCCGCCGACGGCGCGCTGAACCGCGGCGTTCGTCGCCGCCGGCCGCTCCTGCGCGGACGCGAAGCGATCGATCCGCGACGCGATCAGGTCCGGATGGCGCAGTACGATCCAGTGCGTGCCGTCGATTTCCTCGCGCACGTGGTCGCCGAGCCAGCGATCGAGGTCGACCGACATCTCGGGCGTCACGTAGCGGTCGCGCACCGGCACCAGGATCTGCACCGGCGCCTGCGCATACCGCTCACGCGGCTGGCGGGCCCGCGCGATGAAGTTCGCGCGGTACATCTGCATCCCGTTCAGCGCGTTCTTCAGTTGCACGGGATCGCGCTCGGCGCGCACGCGTTCGGTGAGCTGGAGCCAGCGCGGCCACAGCGCGGCGCCGCCGAGCCGCCATACCAGCGATGGCACGAGCGGCAGATGGAAGAACCCGATGTACCACGACTTCAGGCTCTGCTTGAGCCGCAGCTTCGCGCGGAACACGTGATCGAGGCACGGGCCCGAGATCGACGTGTACGACGCGATGCGGCCGCGGAACGCGGGGTCGGTCACGGCCTCCCAGCACTGGATCGAGCCCCAGTCGTGGCCGACGAGGTGGAACGGCCGACCGCCGCAGGTCGCGTCGGCCACCGCCTTCAGGTCGCCGGCGAGCCGTTCGAGCGTATAGTCGGCCCGGCGGCGCGGCGCATCGGATGCACCGGCGCCGCGCACGTCGTACGCGATCACGCGGTAGCGCTTCGCGAGCCGCGCGCGGACCGGCGCCCACACGGCCGCCGAGTCGGGATAGCCGTGCACGAGGATCAGCGGCGGCGCGCGCCGCGACCCGCTTACGTAGACGGCGAGTTTCACGTCGCCGGACTGGACGGTCAGCATCTCGTGAGCGCGCGCCATGGCGTCATGCCTGCGGCACCGGGTGCAGCGGCACGCGGCGCGGGGCGGCTTGCGCCGCGTAGCGCGCGTTGGTCGCGTCGATGTTGTCGAGCAGCGTGTCGAGCTCCTGCAGGTACTGATGGTTGTCGTGATCCCACGGGTGGAAACCCGGGCGGAAGTAGTCGAGCCATTCGCGCGCGATGCTCGGAAACACGCCGTGCTTCGGGCTGTACAGATACTTCACGAGGCGCCACATGCCGCCGAACTTGCCGTGTTCGCGACGGTGCGCGCGCATCAGGCGTACGTGGAAGTCGAACACGATGGCCCAGAAGAACACCGTCGTCGTCAGCATCGTGCCGGTGCGCAGCAGGTAGCTGCCGAGGCCCGGCTTCATCACGGTGCGCCACACGTCGTAGGACACCGCCTTGTGCTCGGTTTCCTCCATCGCGTGCCACATCCACATCTGCTGGTAGCCCTCGACCGAGCCGTCGATCCGGTGCTCGTGGCCCGACAGCAACTGGTTCGCGAGGATCGCCGTGTAGTGCTCGAGCGCGATCGTGATCGCCAGCTGCATCGAGTGCGGCAGCACCTTCTTGAACCAGCCGAGGATGGTCCACAGGCGCTTGTCGAGCTTGTGCGCGGGCAGCCCGGACGATTGCAGCAGATCGTTGTATTCGATGTGCTCGCGCGTGTGCATCGCTTCCTGGCCGATGAAGCCGAGCACCTGCTTCTTCAGCTCGGGATCGTCGATCCGGTCGCGGTAGTTGCGCACCGAATCCATGAAGAAGCGTTCGCCGGCCGGGAACAGCAGCGACAGCGCGTTCATGAAGTGCGTAACCGGCACGCCCTGCACGTGCCAGTCCTTCGCGCGTTCGGGCGGCAGCGCGAAACGGATGTCGCGCCGCACGGGCATCATGTTCGGGGTCGTCATGATTGTTCACCTCCCTGATTGCCTGCATTGTTGTAGGTCGCGTGCAGCGGGGCGGGCGCCGGCGCCGGCGCGCCGCGCGCGGCACGGCGGGCTTTCGCCGCCTCGCGGCGCGTCGCGAGCACGACGAGCGCCTGGTACGCGGCCGGCAGCACGCGCGCCATCCAGTCCGCGCCCTTCGCGTCGCGGCCGATCAGCACGCGGCGCTTGTTCTTGCGCACGCCGGCGAGGATCGTGCGCGCGGCGTCGTCGGCGGTCGTGATGAAGAACTTCTCGAAGCTGTCCTTGCCTTGCTGTTCGCTCTCGACGATGAAGCCGACCATGTTCTTCGCGACGCGGCTCGACTGCGCGATGTTCGTGCGGATGCCGCCCGGATGCACGCAGGTGGCCGACACGCCGCACTTCATCATGTCGAGTTCCTGGCGCAGCGATTCGGTGAAGCCGCGTACCGCGAACTTGGTCGCGTTGTAGCCGCTCATGCCCGGCTGCGCGAAGATCCCGAAGATGCTCGACGTGTTGATCACGTGGCCGTCGCCGGATGCCTTCAGGTGCGGCAGGAACGCCTTCGTGCCGTGCACGACGCCCCAGAAGTTGATGTTCACGATCCACTCGAGATCGCTGTATTCCATCCCTTCGATCGTGCTCGACAGCGCGACGCCCGCATTGTTGAAGATCAGGTTGACCTTGCCGTGCTCCTTCGCGGTGTCGTCGGCCCATGCGAACATCGCGTCGCGATCGCCGACGTCGAGCACGCGCGTCGACACGCGCACGTTCGGCGCGATCGCGCGGACGATCCGTTCGGTTTCCGCGAGGCCGACGCCGTTCTTGTCGGCGAGCGACACGTGGCAGCCGGCCTGCGCGAGCTGGATCGCGAGCGCGCGGCCCATGCCCGAGCCGGCTCCCGTGATCGCGGCCACCTTGTTGGCGAAATCTCTCATGTCGTTGGCTCCTTGTCTGGCTCAGGCCGCTTCGGCGGACGTGGAAGCGGAAGCGGCCGGCGCGGCGGCGGGCCGCGCGGTCGTGTCGTGTTGCGGCGCGCGATACGCGTGGTAATCGGCGATCGAGAAACGCGCGGTCGCCTGGCGGAAGCGCCACGTGAAGCCTGGCCACAGCGTCGTGTTCTTGCCGGTGCGCGGATCGAGATACCAGCTCTTGCAGCCGCCCGTCGACCAGATTGCCTTCTTCAGCTTGCCCTGCAGGTCGCTGTTGAACTGCGCCTCGACGAGCGGGCGCACCTCGATCGCGTCCGCGCGCTCGCGGCGCATCGCCTGCAGCGCGCCGAGGATGTATTCGATCTGCGACTCGATCATGAACACCATCGAGTTGTGGCCGAGGCCGGTGTTCGGGCCGACGATCATGAAGAAGTTCGGATAGCCGGGCAGCGTCGAGCCGAGGTACGCGTGCGCGCCGTCGCGCCACGCGTCGACGATGTCGAGGCCGCCGCGGCCGATGATCGCGCCGCGCGGGTACGGATCGGCGACCTGGAAGCCGGTGCCGTAGATCAGGCAGTCGACTTCATGACGCTTGCCGTCGGTCGTCACGACCGCGTCGGCTTCGATATGGTCGATGCCGGTCGTGATCACGTCGACGTTCTTGCGCGACAGCGCCGGGTAATAGTCGTTCGAGATCAGCACGCGCTTGCAGCCGAGCGTGTAGTTCGGCGTGACGGTCTTGCGCAACTCCGGATCGGGAATCTGCTTGCGGATGTGCCGCAGCGCGAGCTTCTGCACGTTCTTCATCAGCGACGGATGGATCGCGAAGCCGAGCACGCGCGATTCGAGCATCCAGTAGATGCCGCTACGCACGACCTTCTGCGTGAACGGCAGCGTGCGGAACAGCCATTTCTCGAAGCCGGTCAGGTTGCGGTCGGGCTTCGGCATGATCCACGGCGGCGTGCGCTGGAACAGCGCGAGTGCTTTCACGCGCGGCGCGATCTGCGGGACGAACTGGATCGCGCTCGCGCCGGTGCCGATCACCGCGACACGCTTGCCTTCGAGCGGGTAGTCGTGATCCCACTGCTGCGAATGGAACGCGCGGCCCTGGAAGGTTTCGACGCCGGGAATCGCCGGCAGCGCGGCGCGCGACAGGCCGCCCATGCCCGACACCAGCACGCGCGCGGACAGCCGCTTGCCGTTCGCGAACGTGAGGCGCCAGCGTTGCGCGGCTTCGTCGTATTCGGCGCGCTGCAACTCGTGATTCAGCCGCAGGTGCGGGCCGACGCCGAAGCGCTGCACGCAGTCTTCGAGATACGCGCGGATTTCCGGCTGCGGCGCGAACATGCGCGTCCAGCGCGGGTTCGGCGCGAACGAGAACGAATAGACGTGCGATTGCACGTCGCATGCACACCCGGGGTAATGATTGTCGCGCCACGTGCCGCCGACCGAGGCGGCCTTCTCGAGGACGACGAAGTCGGTCACGCCCGTCTGTTTCAGGCGGATCGCCATCCCGAGACCGGCGAAGCCGGTGCCGATGATGGCGATGTCGATGGTTTCGTCCAGGCCGTCATGGCCGGGTGGACCGAAAGGCAACGTGCGAGCATTCATCCGGGTGTCTCCGATTTGGCTCATTTTTGAATGTTACATTGTTTGATGTAACGATAGTGGGTGAACCCGGAAACCGCAAGAGGCTAGAAGCGGCGCTCTAAGGGCCGGAAGCCAGGCGGGAAAAGGCTGAGCGGGGTTTGGAACGGTCGGGTTTCCGCAATGCGGGATGAGCGGAAAAGGCCGTCGGCAGGGCGAGACAGCGAGGAAACGGGACCGCCGGCGCGCGACGGTCCGTTTGAAACGGTATCAGGGACGGATCGATCGGGCGGCCGTCTCATGGAAAACCCCGGCCACGATCGTGACCTGCGCGAGCGCATAGAGGCCCCAGATCAGATAGTCGATGCCCGGAAAGCCGCCGAGGAACCGGCCGACGCCGATCAGCGTATCGGAGCCGACGAAGATCAGGCTGCCGACCGCGACCAGCGGGCCGCGCGTGCGGGCGGCGAGCGCAAAGCTCGCCATCGCGCACAGCACGAGCATGTAGATGGCGACCGGCGCCAGCAACTCGCCGAGGTGCGGGAAGAATGCCGCGTAGAACGCCGGCGCGGCGATCCACAGCCCGACGAGCGCGACGATGCGCCAGCCGTGCGGCCGCGCGCGCCACCGGAAGAAGATCGCGCAGTAGCACACGTGCGTGAGCAGGAATGCGCCGAGGCCGAGGACGAACGACAACGGCCAGTCGGGCAGCGCGAGCAGCACGTCGCCGAGCACGGCGGTCGCGAGCGCCGCGCACAGCCACGCGCGTTCGCGCGGCGCGCCGCAGGTGCTGCCTGCCGCGAGCAGCAGGATGCCCATCGCGGCTTTCGCGGCGGCCTGGCCCGGATAGGGCGCGACGGCGAGCGACAGTCCGTACAGCAGCGCCGCGGCGATGGCGAGCGGCCAGAGCCGGCGGTAGGGGGCGGGAAGCGTGGCGATCAAGGCGGGTGTCTCCGGTTTGTTGTTGTCTGCGGTGGACGGCGCGCCGTCGAGGGCGCGGCTGTCGGCCATTATCCGGAAGAACGGGCGCGCGAAAACCGGCGAATCCTTCTAGGAAACGACCGCGACGGGCGGCGGTGCCGCCGCCGGATTTTTCCGCGCGTTGCCCCGGCTGAACCGGGGCAACGGCGTCGATTCGGCTTGCTATGATCGCCGCGGTATTGCCGTTGTCGCTGTCGATGTCCCGCCTGGCCGCGCGACCGGATGCGCGAGCCGGTGCGTGCCGATGAATCCATGCCGTGCCCGGCCCGCGCCCTCAGAGGGCGCGGGCCGGCACCCCACGAAAACAAGTCCGACCATGACCGAACTTCTCCACGGCGACGGCGCGATCCGTCGCACGACGCCGTACGGTTCCTCGATCGAAAACACCTATGCGGGCGTGCTGTCGTTCATGCGCCGCAATTACTCGCGCGTGCTCGACGGCATCGACGTCGCGATCTCCGGCGTGCCGCTCGATCTCGCGACGACCTATCGTTCCGGTGCACGGCTCGGGCCGGCCGCGATTCGCGCGGCAAGCGTGCAGCTCGCGGAGCTCAATCCGTATCCGTGGGGCTTCAACCCGTTCGACGACCTCGCGGCCGTCGACTACGGCGACTGCTGGTTCGACGCGCACAACCCGTTGTCGATCAAGCCGGCGATCGTCGAGCATGCGCGCGATCCTGCGTTCGGGCGCGAAGATGCTGACGCTCGGCGGCGATCACTACATCACGTATCCGCTGCTGGTCGCGCACGCGGAGCGCTACGGCCAGCCGCTGTCGCTGATCCATTTCGACGCGCACTGCGATACGTGGGCCGACGACGATCCGGACAGCCTCAATCACGGGACGATGTTCTACAAGGCGGTGAAGGAAGGGCTGATCGATCCCGCGACGTCGGTGCAGGTCGGCATCCGCACGTGGAACGACGACTTTCTCGGGATCGAGCGGCTCGACGCCGCGTGGGTGCATGACCAGGGTGCGCGGGCAGCGGTCGAGCGGATCGTCGCGATCGTCGGTGCGCGGCCTGCGTACCTGACGTTCGATATCGACTGCCTCGATCCGGCGTTCGCGCCGGGAACGGGGACGCCGGTTGCCGGCGGGCTCTCGTCCGCGCAGGCGCTGGCGATCGTGCGGGGGCTCGGGGCGGTGAATCTGGTCGGGGCGGATGTGGTGGAGGTGGCGCCGGCGTACGATCACGCGGACATCACGGCGATCGCGGCCGCGCATGTGGCTTGCGATCTGCTGTGTCTGTGGCGGCAGAAGAAGGTGGCGGCGCGGTGACGCAGGCGAGCGGGCATGTGATGCGGAAGGCCGGCGGGCAGGTTGCCCGCCGTTTTTTTATGACCGTTTGCGCGGATCTCGCGAGTAGCGCGGCGTTCAACCGCGCGTATCGACCCAGTGGCGCGCCCAGCGTGCCGAATGCGCGAGCGCCTGTGCCTCGCTCGCGAAGTAATCGAGCGAATAGAACTGGTAGCGGCCTTCGCCGTGCGTGCTATCGGCGCGTTCGAGCAGCAGGTTGGAGGAAAAACTCCCGTCGGGCAGGCGATGCGCCGAGGGTTGGACGGCATAGCCGTTGTATTGCTGAATTCGTTGGTTGTCCATTTTAATTTTAATGATGTTCGAGTGCGCGCGTGCCGTGCGAAATACGCACGGTTACGCTGATTCAAAGCCATTGCGAGCCGAATCAGACGCAGTCGGAAAGCGAAAATAAGGCGTTGCGGCCAGAGGGGGGATGAAGTGCAACGAGACGTGTAGCGCGTGGCGAACTGCTGACTGAACAGATGCAGCTAAAAAGCCGGTCGCGCCAACTTGGGGAGACGAAGCTCCGTGGGGATGTCGCTGCGACCCGGCGTCCGTCGTGGGAGGCCGGGCCCTTCAAACTTTACAGCGGCTTGATGTTCGCCGCTTGCAGACCCTTCGGTCCTTGCTTCGTTTCGAAGCTCACTTTCTGGTTTTCAGCCAGCGTCTTGAAGCCGTCGGCACGAATTTCCGAGAAGTGAGCGAACAGATCGTCGCCGCCGTTGTCCGGCGTGATGAAGCCAAAGCCTTTGCTGTCGTTGAACCACTTGACGATACCGGTATCCATGAAGATTCCTTGAGAAAAAAATAGAGAAATTTGCTCTGTGGAAGAGCGCGCGAAGCGTCAAGGAGGGAGAGGACAACGAATACCGCTGAGGAGGAGCGAGCAATTGATGAACAGCAATCGGACTTCTTGGACTTCGGTGCCTACACTAACCGTCGCTGGGGCTCGCGTCAACCGTTATCTTGTAACTGTTTCACAGCGTAGCCTGCGATGACGGACGCAGCGCGGTGGCGCCGTCTGGCTGGAATGCGCGCGGGCGCGGCTGCTGGCCATTTGCCGGCCCATGCTGGCGGCTATCGTCACCTGCCATGGACGTCGGCCTTTCCTCCAGCCGGACACGCGCGCGTTGTCGCGAAAAGCCCACGCATGCATGACGGCGAAGGCCTTATGCGGTGTCGCCGTCGCCCTGCGTATCGCTCGTACCGGACTGCCGCGCGGCTTCGTCGCTGAGTTTCTTGTCGAGAATCGTCGCGACGCGGCCGCCCAGATACGCGCTCGCCGCATTCTCGAGCGCGCGGTTCGTCTCGCCTTCGACGAACACGGCCGCGAGCGGGCGCAGCCGCCAGATCGCGTCGACGAGCGCCGGCACGTCGGTGGCGGGCGGCAGCGTGCCTTCGTCATAGCGGTCGAGCCGCTTCACGACGAGATCGACGAGCAGCCGCGCGATCGCGTCGAAATGCGGCCGCGCGACGCTGATCACGTCGAGCAGTTCGCGCGGCGGAATCCCTTCCTTCGTCATCGCGGCGGCGGCCTCGAGCAGCGCGGGGCTTTTCGCGACGAACGACAGGCCGCGCCGTTCGAGCAGCCCGAGCTCGGTCACGCGCGACAGTTGCGTGGTCGCCTGCGGGCCGAACATCTGCGCGAGTTGCGCGAGCGAGTAGGTTTTCGGCAGCTCGTGCGACCAGCGGCCGCCGATCGCGTTTTCGAGGCCGAGGATCGAGCGCAGGTCGTGGCCTTCGTCGATCGCCTTGATCAGGTCCTGGATGTTCGACAGCGTGTAGCCGCGCGCGAGCAGATGGTTGATCAGCTTCAGGCGCGCGACGTGCGTGTCGTCGTAGATGCCGACGCGCCCGCGTTTCTCCGGCGGCGCGAGCAGCCCGCGATCCTGGTAGGCGCGGACGTTGCGCACGGTGGTATCGGACACGCGCGCGAGCTCGTCGACCGTGTACTCGTTGCGGGAATCCGGCGTGGCCTCGTCGGGCGTGGAATGAGTCTGTTTTGACATGCGGCCATTCTAGCGCGCCGGGGCAGGCTCGGGCGAGGCAGGGCGCGTGTTCGCGCCTTCGCCGAGCGGGCGCTGCAGCAGCGCCGTATCGATCCAGCGGCCGTGCTTGAAGCCGACCGCTTTCAGCTGGCCGGCCGGTTCGAAGCCGAACGCGCGATGCAGCGACGTCGAGCCGCCGGTGCCGCCGTCGGCGATCACCGCGATCATCTGCCGCCACGGGCCGCCTTCGCAGCGCGCGATCAGCGCGGCGAGCAACGCGCGGCCGATTCCGCGGCCGCGCTGCGCGTCGTCGATGTAGATCGAATCCTCGATCGCGAAGCGGTACGCGCTGCGCGTGCGGTACGGCGTCGCGTACGCGTAGCCGGCCACGCGGCCGTCGCATTCGGCGACGAGATACGGCAGCCCGTGGTTCAGCACCGCGTCGCGGCGTGCGCGCAATTCGGCGACGTCGGGCGGCGTTTCCTCGAACGACGCGACGCTGTGGTGAACGTGGTGCGCATAGATCGCGTGGATCGCCTCGAGGTCGGCATCGGTCGCGTCGCGCACGACGCAGGCGGGAGCGTTGGACATGGCGGCAGGGCGGTCGGAATCAAAACGCTACTATGCCGGCCGCCGCCGCGCGTGGCAAAGCCGTTTGCGGCTTCGGCGGCTTACAACCGGCCGTCCGCCGCATGCACCGCATCGGCGATCGCGTCGGCGACGCGCTGTACGCGCGGCGACCGGCGCACGTCCGGGTGAACGACGAGCCAGATTTCGCGCTCGATGTCGCAATGCGGCGCGGCCGTCAGCTCGACGAGCGGCGCGCCGGCATGCGCGGCCGGATCGTCGACGAGAAACCGCGGCAGCAGCGCGACGCCGGCCCCGGCCGCGCACGCGCGATGCTGCGCGGCGAGGTCGTTGGCGATGAACGCGAAGCGGCGCCCGGCCGCGAAGCGTTCGAGCCATTGCTGCTGCGGCGTTTGCGCGAGCGCGTCGTCGTAGCCGATGAAGGGCCAGGTGTCGGGCGGCGCATCGGCCCATTCCGGCGCCGCGCACAGCGCGAAGCGCATCGTGCCGAGCCGGCGCGCGGCGAGCCCCGGCTCGCTCGGCCGCGACAGCCGCACCGCGAGGTCGGCTTCGCGCGCATACAGGTTCGCCGCATGCATCTCTCCCATCAGGTCGATCCGCAGCGCCGGCCACGCGCGCTGCGCGCGAGCCAGGCGCGGCCCGAGGAAATGGCTCGCGAACACCGGCGACGCCGATACGCGCACCACGCCGTCGAGCGCCGCCGCGCCTTGCGCGGCGCGCGCGAACGCATGCGCGTCGGCTTCGAGGCGCGTGGCGTGCTCGGCGAGGTGCAGCCCTTCGTCGGTCGGCGGCCAGCCGCGCGGCAGCCGGTCGAACAGCCGGATCCCGAGCGCCGACTCCAGCGCGTCGATGCGCCGCGCGACCGTCGAATGCTGGACCTGCAACGCCCGCGCGGCAGCCGACAGGCTGCCGCCGCGCATCACCGCCAGGAAGTAGCGGATGTCGTCCCAGCTCATCGGCAGTGCGGGTGAGGAGACTGGATCGCGATCGGTCGAATTTTGCACAGTAGATGGGCGTTCAACGTGAATTCCGTTCGATTATGCGCGATGGGATGATCGTGTCACTTCATTCGATAACGAGGAACGTCATGACCCAAACCGCCAATGCCATCCGGATCGGGATCGACCGTTACGGCGATGCCGGCGTGCTGCGCCGCGTCGATGCGCCCGTCGCGCCGCCCGGCGCCGGCGAAGTACGGATTCGCCAGACCGCGATCGGCGTGAATTTCGTCGATATCTACTTCAGGACCGGCGCGCATGCATTGCCCGCGCTGCCGGACGCGCTCGGCGTCGAGGCGGCCGGCGTGATCGACGCGGTCGGGCCGGGCGTGACGGAGCTCGTGCCCGGTCAGCGCGTCGCGTATGCCGGCATGCCGACCGGCAGCTATGCGAGCCTGCGCACGATGCCGGCCGAGCGCGTGCTGCCGATTCCAGACGGGCTGAGCGACGAAGCCGCCGCCGCCGGGCTGCTGAAGGGGATCACCGTCTACATGCTGCTGCATCGCGTGCGGCAGGTCGGCGCCGGCGACACGGTGCTCGTGCATGCGGCGGCCGGCGGCGTCGGGCTGCTGGCGACGCAGTGGGCGCGCGCGCTCGGCGCACGGGTGATCGGCACGGTCGGATCGGCTGCGAAAGCCGCGCTGGTGCGCGCGCACGGCGCGGAAGCGGTGGTCGATTATCGCGAGGCGGATTTCGTCGCGGCCGCGCGTGCCTTCGGCGGCGGTGCGGGCGTCGATTACGCGATCGACGGAATCGGCGGCGACGTGCTGACCCGCACGCTCGGCGCGATTCGTCCGTTCGGGATGGTCGCGAGCATCGGGCAGGTGGCCGCGATCGGCACGCGGCAGACGTTCGATCTCGACGAGCTGGGCCCGGCCCGTTCGATCGCGCTCGCGCGGCCGAGCGTGCTCGGTTTCATCGCGCGGGACGTCGGCGCGTATCGGGACGCCGCGCGGGCGACGCTCGACCGGCTGGCAGGCGGCATGCACGTCGAGATCGGCGCGCGCCTGCCGCTCGAACAGGCGGCCGATGCGCACCGGTTGCTGGAGTCGCGCGCGACGACGGGCGGTGTCGTGCTGTTGGCGTGATGACGGGGCGGGCGACTCGCGACGCGGCTCGACCCGACGGTCGTGTCGCGAGCCGCCGCTCGCTCAGTTGTGCGTGCGCAGCGGCGCATCCTCGACGAACCACGCGAGCACGAACGCGATCGCGATCACCGTCGCGGCCGACAGGTACACGACGTGCAGCGAGCCGGCGAACGCGTGCAGATACGCGTCGCGCACGGCGTCCGGCAACTGGTGCACGGCGGCCGGGCCGAGCGCGGGCGGCAGCTCGGTGCCGGCCGGCAGCGCGTGCCTCATCCGCGCTTGCAGCCCGTGCGAGAACAGCGCGCCGAATGCGGCGACGCCGAGCGAGCCGCCGATCGAGCGGAACAGCGTCGCGCCCGACGTCGCCACCCCCATGTGCCGGAATTCGACCGTGTTCTGCACGGCGAGCGTCAGCACGGGCATCACCATCCCGAGCCCGATTCCGAGCAGCGCCATGTACGCGTACATCGTGTGCAGCGGCGTATCGAGCGTCAGCGTCGACAGCAGCGCCATCGCGACGCCGCCGATCAGCG
Source organism: Burkholderia sp. 9777_1386 (assembly GCF_015712265.1). Taxonomy (NCBI): domain Bacteria; kingdom Pseudomonadati; phylum Pseudomonadota; class Betaproteobacteria; order Burkholderiales; family Burkholderiaceae; genus Burkholderia; species Burkholderia sp. 9777_1386. The sequence goes on from NZ_JACCQB010000039.1 coordinate 58,995, forward strand.
TCCCGGCGATCGGGAACATCCGGTACGAGCCGAGCCGCGAGATCAGCCGCCCGCTGACGATCGACGTCACGAGCATCCCGCCCATCATCGGCAGCAACTGCATGCCGGCCTGCGACGGCGTCGAGCCTTTGACGACCTGCAGGTAGAGCGGGATGAACGTGACCGAGCCGAACAGCGCGATGCCGACCACGAAGCCGATCAGGCCGACCAGCACGAAGGTGCGGTGACGGAACAGGTCGAGCGGCATGATCGGCTCGGCCGCCAGGCGCTCTTCATAAATGAAGCCGCCGATCGCGACGAGCCCGAGCACGAGCGTCATCCACAGCTGCGGCGACGTCCACGGCAGCAGCGAGCCGCCTTCGCTCGTGAACAGGATCACGCAGGTGAGGGCGGTCGCGAGGAACGCGGCGCCCAGGTAGTCGATCCGGTGCTTCACGTGCGCGGTGTGCGGCCGGAACGCCATGCCGATCACCGCGAGCGCGAGCAGGCCGAGCGGCAGGTTGATCGTGAAGATCCAGCGCCATGACAGGTGCTCGACCAGGAAGCCGCCGAGCAGCGGGCCGACGATCGTCGCGAGGCCGTAGACGCCGCCGAACATCCCCTGGTAGCGCGCCCGGCGATCGGGCGGGACCAGATCGCCGATCGCGGCCATCGTGACGACCATCAGGCCGCCGCCGCCGAGCCCCTGCAGCGCGCGCAGCCCGATCAGTTGCGTCATGTCCTGCGCGACGCCGCACAACGCCGAGCCGGCGAGAAACAGCACGATCGCGGCCTGCAGCACGATCTTGCGGCCGTACAGGTCGCCGAGCTTGCCGTACAGCGGCAGCACGACGGTGGACGACAGCAGGTACGCGGTGACGACCCACGACAACTGGTCGAGCCCGCCGAGTTCGCCGACGATCGTCGGCAGCGCGGTCGACACGATCGTCTGGTCGAGCGCGGACAGCAGCATGACGAGCAGCAGCGCGGCGACGATCAGCCCGGTCGGCGCGTCGCGGCGGGCCGCGTCGGCGGCCGGCGGAGTGAGGAGGGTGTCGGTTGTCATCGAGATATCTGCCATGGCAGGAAAACTGGACCGAAATATAGCCATGGATGATTGACTAGTCAATTTCTGCTCAGCCTCGATATGTTGCAGTCGTAACAGGAGATTGCCCGCCCGAAAGAAAAATTGACCACGGTCAGCCGGAAAGCGGGGACGGACTCAAGTTTCTTGCAGGCAAACCGTAATCCAGAGTGCTGCGGACCGATTGCCGCGGCACTTTTCATCGCTCACGTGCCGTCATGAACCTGAACGCCCTGTTTTCCCGTTTCTCGATCCGTACGCGGATTTTCTCCACGCTCGGCCTCGTCGCCGTGCTGCTCGTCGTATCGGGGCTGATCGGCCTCGCGGGCATGCAGAGCTCGAATCGCGCGCTCGACGAGGCCTATACGCGGCAACTGGCCGCGAAGACCGCGCTGTCCGCGGCGAGCCTGAACCTGACGATCGTGCGCACCACGCTCGACCGTGCGCTGCTGCATCCGGAAGCGCCGGACGTATCGGAACTCGTGAAGAAGGCCGAGGGCTATCTCGCGAAGGCCGACACGGCGTGGCGCAGCTACGCGGCGATGTCGCACGGCGACGACGAAGGCCCGCTCGCGAGCCGCCTCGATGCCGCGCGCCAGGCGCTGATCGGGCAGGCGCTGAAGCCGATGATCGATGCGATCCGCGAAGGGCGGCGCGACGAAGCCGACCGCTTGCTGATGACCGTCGCGCCGCCGTTGTCGGTCGCGCTCACGCAGGCGACCGACGCGCTCGATGCGTACCAGGCCGCGCGCGGCAAGGACGTGTACGACACCGCGCAGACCTATTACGGCTGGATGCGGATGGGCGCGATCGCGGGGATCGCATTCGGGCTGGCCGCGTGCCTCGGCTGCGCGATCGGCCTGCATTTCGCGATCACGCAGCCGGTGAATCGTCTGCTGTCGCATTTCCGCCGCCTGTCGGAGGGCGACCTCACGTCGGAAGTGCGCTGGTCGTCGCGCGACGAGATGGCCGAGCTGGTCAAGGGCGTGACCGGGATGCAGCGCAGCCTCGCGGATACGGTGCGCCAGGTCAGCCAGGGTTCGGAAGCGATCTCGACGGCGACGCACCAGATCGCAGCCGGCAACACCGACCTGTCGCAGCGCACCGAAGAGCAAGCATCGGCGCTGCAGGAAACGGCCGCGAGCATGGAGCAACTGACGGCGACCGTGAAGCAGAATGCCGATCACGCGCTCGAGGCGCAGGCCTGCGCGGACAGCGCGAGCGAGATCGCGACGCGCGGCGCGACGGTCGTCGGCGAGGTGATCGGCACGATGAACGAGATCGACCAGAGTTCGCAGAAGGTCGCCGACATCATCGGCACGATCGAGGGGATCGCGTTCCAGACCAACATCCTCGCGCTGAATGCGGCGGTCGAAGCCGCGCGCGCGGGCGAGCAGGGCCGCGGCTTCGCGGTGGTCGCGGGCGAGGTGCGCACGCTGGCGCAACGCTCGGCGTCCGCGGCGAAGGAAATCCGCACGCTGATCGGCGAATCGGTCGAACGGGTCGCGACCGGCTCGCGGCTCGTCGGCATGGCCGGCACGACGATGCAGGACATCCAGCAGGCGATCGGCCGCGTGACGGGCATCATGACGGAGATCGCGGCCGCGTCGAGCGAGCAGCGCGACGGGATCGAGCAGGTGAACCGCGCGGTGTCGCAGATGGATCAGGTGTCGCAGCAGAACGCGGCGCTCGTCGAGCAGGCGGCCGCGGCCGCCGCGTCGCTCGAGGAACAGGCGGATGGGCTGCGTCGCGCGGTCGGCGCGTTCCGCGTCGCCTGAACCGAAATGACGGCGGCGCGATGACGGGCCGGCGCTCGCTCGCCGGCCGCGTCGACCCGCGGCGTCAACCCGTTGCGAGTTGCGCGGCCGCGCGCGACGACGCGACGATCAGCAGCTTCATCGTCGCGCGCGTCGCACCGACGAACAGCTTGCGCGCGGCACGCGCGTCGAGCGTGTCGAAGTCGACTTCGGTGAGGATCACGCACGGCGCCGACTGACCCTTGAAACGGTAGATCGAATCGAGCAGCACATCGCCGTCGCGATACTCGGGGTTGCCGAACAGGTCGTACTTGCCGGTGAAGCGCTTGATCCGGTGCGGGCCGAGCTGGTCGAGCGGCGCGAGCACCGAGCCTTCGCGGCCGCGGTACGACAGCACCGCGATGTCCTGCTTGCGGAAGCCGAGCGACAACGCGTGCGTGATCGCACGCTTGGTCGCGTCGATGCAGGCTTGCGCCGAGGCGTCGCCCGACGCGCCATCTTCCCCGTATGCCGACACCGACGGATCGGAGCCGTCGAACGGGCTGCCCGAGCGCAGTTCGGCCGCGAGCGGCTCGACCCGGCCGACGACGTCGCGCACGAATTCGAGCAGGTCGCGCGGGCTGCGGTAATTCGTGAGCGCCTTCAGCGTGACCCAGCCGGGCAGTGCGACGGGTTCGCGCATGTACAGGTTCTGCAGCGGATCTTCCAGCCACCACCATGCGGCGTCCGGCGCCAGCAGGCGCTCGAGCGCGGCGGCCCACGGCGCATGGAAATCCTGCCCTTCGTCGACGATCAGCACGTCGAAGCGCCAGCGCTCGGGAATCGGCGCTTGCGCGAAGCGCGCCTCCAGCCGTTCGAACTCGCCGGGCACCTGGAAATCGGGCGTATAGCCGCCGTCGCGCGCGACCCAGTCGCACAGCTGGTGGTAGTTCGCGATCTTCGCGCCGGGCGGCGCGATGCGCGTGATGTAGTCGGCGAGTGGCCGGTTGAAGCAGACGTACAGCACCCGTTTGCCGGCCGCGACGGCATCGCGCATCACCTGCACCGCGAGCTGCGTCTTGCCCGAGCCGGCGGTGCCGGTGACGCGCAGCCGGAACGGCGCGAATTCGAGCTGGCGCGCCCAGGCGGCGAGCCCGCCCGACAGCCGGGTGACGAGCGTGCCGGCCTGGCCGACGAGTGCGCTCGTGTCGGGCGTGAGCGCGAGCTCGTCCGCGAGGAAATGGTGGAGCTTCGGCGCGTTCGGAAAGGGTTCGTCGGCCTCGGGCAGGATCTGCAGGATCACCTGCCCGAGCTGCGCCTTGCGCGACGCATCGACGATGCGCTCGGGCGCGACGCCGGCGATCGACGCGTCGCGGATCGCGTAGTCGGGGCAGTACAGCAGCGCCTCGACGCCGTAGACGCCCGCGCCGAGCGCGGCCGTCAGGCGCCGGTGCAGCGTCTCCTGCGTGCGCGCGAGCTGGATCGGGACATTGCGCTCCTTCTGCAGGTAGACCTTCACGAGCCCTTTCGGCGTTTCGCGCAGGAAGCCGGCTTTCTGCTCGATCAGCAGCACGCGGCCGGCCGGGCTCACGACGACGAACGCGGCTTCGCCAAACACCGAGAACGCCTGGTCGGCGCGTGTCCAGTGGACGCCGTGATACACGGTGTAGCCGTCGGGCAGCGCGTGTTCGAGCGCGGCGAGCGTTTCGCGCTCGCGTTCGGCCGCGCCGGTCGCGGCGAGGCTTTTCCAGTCGTCGGGGATGAGGCGGGCCATGGCGTCGGGCGGCGGATGCCGGCGTGGGCGTGAACGGGTGCGGCTATTGTACTGAGGAACCCGCTCATGCCCGCGGCGCGGGCGGTGGCCATTCGACGGGCGGCCGGCCCGGCGGACGTCAGCCGCGCGCGAGCCGCTTCGCGAGATCGGCGCTGAGGATCGCCATGCGCGCGGGTTTTTCGTAGCACACCACGTCGAATGCGCGGATCACTTCGCTGATGTCGGCTTCGCTCGCGCGGCCGGTGAGCAGGTCGCCCGTCAGCACGAAAATCGGCGCGCCCGGGTTGTCGGACGTGCGCACGGCCTTGATCGCGGTGGCGGCCGTGCTGTCGTCGAACAGCCATTCGGTCAGGACCGCGTCGAAGGCCTGGCCCTGCAGCGCGTCGACGAACGGCGCGAGACCGTCGAATGCGGCCGTCGCGAAACCTTGCCGTTCGAGATAGCGGCACAGCTCGGTCGCGCTGACGCGATCGGGGTCGATCACCGCGACGACGAGCTTGTCGCTCTCCGCGCGGCGCGGGTAGATCTCGATCTTGTGCACGTCGTACGCGTTCTGGTACAGCACGCCGGTATGGCGCAGCACGCGCCAGCGGCCGTTCTGTTCGTACGCGACGAACTCGGGGCGCGCGCCGGCTTCGAGCGGCGCGCCGATCCAGGCGGTGCACGGAATCTCGGCGACGCCCGCATACAGGACGGCTTCCTGGGAATAGGCGCCGACCATGCCGGGGTCGAGCGTTTGCGCGCCGAACAACTGGGCGGCGGGTTCGCCGTACGCTTCGGCGACTTTCTTGATCTGCGCGAGCGTCCAGGGGCTGCTGCCGCGCAGTTTGCGGTGGCCTTGCGAGAAACTCAGATCGAGGATGCGGCACAGCTCGGTGGTCTGCTGGCGCTTGCCGATGCCGTTGCGGGTCATCAGCTCGCGCACGCGCTCGGCAACCGCGAGGGAATCCGTGGTGATTGCTTCAGTGGTCATGCTACGGGAACGGATCGTGACGTTCAGAACGACGCCTTGCGGCAGTCTCGGCGGACAGTCTTCATGACGTCCAATGGCGAGCCGACCGGCCACGCACGGAAAAGATAACTTTACCGCAAAATGGTCGTCATTCAGTGTTGTGAAAGGTGCGTTTGTGTGAAAGGTGTGTCATGAAGTTACGCTCGGCCGGCCCGAGCGCGCGGGCGCGACGGTGCGTTCGACACCGGTCGGTCCGGATTCCGGTGGGCCGGGATGCGATTCCACCCAAGGCGGCAGATAATCGCCGCGCGATGCACCAACGCAGGGCGCATGCTCGCCCGAACCGAGGTATCGGGCCCGTTCTGCAGGATATCGCGCGACGGCCGGCGGAGGCGCTGGCAGGGCGATCGATCGACGGTTTCTTCTAGTGAAACCGGCGTGGATACATTTGCGAAGTCGACGAAGCTGCATGCTACGATTTCGCCGTCTCAAAAAAGTGTTGAACCGATGCAGAAGAAATTCTTGATGCGCGGATACGAAATGAACTGCGAGCCGCGCGTGACGGAGACCGGCAAATACGCCGCGCAGGTCGAGGTCACGAAGGTGGGTTTCAGCCGTGAGGCTGCGTTCCGCAAGCTGGGTGAATTCGATACCGAAGCCGAAGCGGTCGCGTACGCGAGACAATTCTCCGAAGAGTGGTTGAGCCGCTATGCGTAGGTAGTGCCGCGGGTGCCCGTGCCCGTGCAATGCGGGCCTCCGGTTGACCGGCGGCCCGGCGCCCCGAACGGCTGGAATTCCTGCCTGAATATTGCGAATGCGCTCGGAAATTTGTAGATTGACGACTCCTGTTGTGAGATATCGATCGTCCGAAGGCAACGCAATTGGAGACTGCGAATGTCCACTTTGTGCATGCAGACCGTCGTTCACGGCAAAACTGTCCAGGTCGTGCTGTCGCCGGAGCGGCGTACGGCCCGGATCGACATCGTCGATGACGAAACCGGCAGCTATCCGCCCCGCACGATGAGCATCGAGCAGTACGTCGACGCCGGCATGGCCGACGACGAAATCGCGCGGCATGTGCTCGAAGTCGTCACGATGTCGATCGAGCAGCTTGCGAGGCTGCAGCCGTTCGACCGCGCGGCAGGCACTCAAACGCGCTATTCGCACTGACGGCGCTTGGGCAGCGGCTGCTCCCGCGCAGACCGCAGTTCCGGCTGAATCGCCGCGTGGCTGATCGAGCGTTCGACATGTCGTCGTCGAGCCGGCATGCATCGGTCGCGCGTTCGCGCTACGCCGGCATGTACAGGAACGGCTCGCCGTCTTCCCGCTCGACGGACAGCAGCCGTTTGAGCTGATCCAGCGCGAACAGTTGCTTGCCGTCCGCCGCCGCTTCGGCGATCGCGGCGTCGACCAGCTTGCGCGCCCGCGCCAGGATCACGGATCGCTGCCGCGCAATCTCGAGCACCATCCGTTGCTCGACGTTCTGCCGATTCGATTTCCTGTCGCTCAGGTGACGCCAGCGATCGCGAAGCTCGGCCCACGTGATGCGCTGAAATTCCGGAATCGTGCACGGCAGCGTGCCGGCCTCGGCCGGCTCGGGCTGCGCGCGCAACGCGCCGCGCAGTGCCGCGCGGGCACGCCATTCGTCCGAAAACGGCGCATACACGTCGCGCGTGCGGCCGATCGGATTCGCGCGCTTGATTTCCTTTTCGAGCAGGTAGCCGAGCCGCCGAAGCGCGGACCCATGCGCGAGCATGTCCGGATCGAGCACGCGGATGCGGCGCGATGCGTCCGCGACGTGGGCTTTCAATTCCCACAGCGTCAGGCGGAGGTGCTGCACTTCGAGTATCAGGCGCTGCACGTCCGCGTAGGTGCAGTGCGTCCACCATTCGGTGAGGTCGTTCAGCTTGGGAGGATCGAATGGGGGGAGGATCATTTTTACTGCGATGACACTGTATGAATATACAGTTTATCTCGTGCCGAACCGGGATCGTCAAGCCGAAAAAACGGGGCCGGTCGGCGGGCGGGCCTGGATGTGGGGA